>JAIRPM010000186.1 GCA_031257075.1 Spirochaetaceae bacterium | reverse complement strand
GGTATATACAGAAATAGATATACAAAATTTTCTGCGGGCGGCGGAATATTATATCAGGCATGGAATTGCGCTAAACGCAAAAAAGATAGAATCTCTCCAATGGGAGAAAATCGAAAATGATGTTGCTGCCGAGCCGCTGCCCAAAAACACCGTTTCCGCCGCCGTTGCGGCGGCTATGAAAATTATAGCGAAAAAAGGCCCATGGGATGTTACTATGGAAAAAGTCGCGGAGGAACTAAGGTTGAGCAAAAGCAGCGTATATTCGCACTTTGAAAACAAAAAAGAAATGCTGCGGGAGGTTTTTTTGAATGAGGCGCGCGCTATTATGCAATTCGCGGCGCTTAATATAAAAAAATCAGATACAACCGAAGAACAGCTCTATTATGCTGTGTTTTCCATCGCGCATTATTTCAGGCTGAATCCCGACATACTTCATGCGCTTGACTACCTGCGCACACGCCGCCTCGACATTAAAAGCAAAGAAGAGGCTGAAATACACTTCAATGAACACAAAAGCCAGTTTCCGCTTTTTGCCGCGATTTTTGAAAATATTAAAACCTCGTCAGGAAGCCTGCTTATAAACGAAGACCGCGCCGAATGGATTTTTTTTATTCTGATTAATGTACTTATGCGCTGTGAACGCATCCAATCCAGCCGGCAGTTTCCCAACGAAGTCTTTAGAATAATGTACCGTTATATCGCGCTTGGCTTGAATTGTTAGGGCAACGCTGGAAAATTTTTCACAAGATGCCGTCCGGTAGACAAACGCCGCTTTTAGGCCGTATAGTAACCTATGCTTGTCCCGGCTCCGGCAAGGCTTTTTCTAACATTCTGGGTTGTCTTTACGAGTGCTGCGCTTTGCGGCGTTTCGCTCTGGGCGTTTAATCCGCCGCCTGACGCTGAAATTATCCCGCTGCTGGGACATCCCGGTTTTATAGCGAGCGCAAATACCGTGGCGGGTTCGCTTTATCACAACCCTTTCAAAGCGGAAGGCAGCGGGGTAGCGCCTTTTGCTATCAACACAAACCCCGCCCTTATTGCCAACAACCAGCGTTTTTCCTTTGACCTAGGGTATACCGGGATTTTTGCCGGCGGAAATGACAGCGGCAGCGCTCACTTTATTCATGCCGGCGCGCTCTTTCCGACACGGATGGGCGGCCTTGCATTCGGCGTTCAATTCAATTTTGGCGAACTTGGCAGTTTTCTCTTGGGGAAAACGGTTCTTGCTCATACCGGGTTTGGCAAAGATATTACCCAAAACCTTTATGTGGGCGCGGCGCTAAGCGGCGGTTTGAATTCCAACGGGCAGAGCGGCGGCACCGGTGGTAATGATGATTGGGCGTTTTATGGCAAAATCGGGTTTGTCTACCGCTTGCCGGATGCCGGCCCGTTGCTGGAACCAAGCGCCGCGCTTGTACTTTCCGGCCTTGGAAAAACATTTAACACGCTAGATGAATTCAGCGCATTTCCTTCTATTGTAACGCCGCAGGCGGGATTTTCCGCCACTGTGCTTTCCACTAGGAATTTCAAGGCCGGTTTTTCACTCGATTTGAGTTTCCCTTCCGCGCAAAACATCGTGATTGATACCGGATTACAGGCGGAAATCGCGCAGGTGTTTCTTGTTTCCGCCGGCTATCAGGTAAATGTTTCCGAAGCGGCGGCCGCGAAAGAGATGCATTGGCCGTTTATTGGGATAAGTTACAACTTTACCGCCAACACGGAACGCTCAAGAATGTTAGCGGCAAGGGGCTGGCTGCAAAATGATATGCGGATAAGCGGCGTTTGGGAGAGCCGCGCATCCGGCAATCAATTAATGTCAGCCGGAGCCGTTGTCAATATGGGAAACGGCGCGGCTCAAGCGCCTCAAATCATTATCGAAGATTAAAAAACAGCATACCTGCTCAAAAAATCGCCTGTTGATGTTATAAAGCGATTTCAGGGATTTCTTTTGGACAGTACGCTCTGTTCATAGGCTTGCGCTTCGGCAAACCAGCGGTCTTCAGGCAAAACAGAATGGTTCGCGCAAAAATGATCCCAGACCGCGGCAAAAGGCATAAACTTAAAAGTTTCAAAAAAAGCCATTATTTCTGTCCAGCGGCCTTCTTCCTGCAAACGCGCCATTTTTTCATAGGGCAGCAAAAGCGCGTAAAGAAGCGCTTTCTGCATATTTCGCATGCCGGTAACCCACGCCGCGATACGGTTTATCGAAGCGTCAAAGAAATCCAGGCCGATAAGGACGCGCTCCAGCGCATTGCAACGGACTATCTCTTTGGCTATTTCTTTGAGTTCATCATCAAAAAGTACTACATGGTCGCTGTCCCAGCGCACCGGGCGCGAAACATGGAGCGCAAGCCGCCCGAAAAAGAGCAGCATTGTGGGGATTTTGTCTGAAATCAATTCGGTAGGGTGGAAATGGCCGGCATCAAGAAGGCAAAGTATGCCGCGCCGCGCCGCGTAACTCAGGCAAAATTCATGCGAACCTGCCGTGTATGATTCAAGCCCTATGCCAAAAACTTTTGACTCTATGCTATCAATAATGTACGCCTCGTCAAACTGTTCAGCAAGGATAGCGTCAAGAGCCGCCGCAAGACGTTCACGGGGCGTATAACGGTCGGCGGGAATGTCTTTCGCGCCGTCAGGAACCCAAATGTTGTTCAATGCCGCTGTGCCTTGTTCCCGTCCAAAATGGGCGGCAATGCGCCGGGATGCTTTGCCATGTTCTATCCAAAACGCGCGGATGGCCGGGTCGGGATGGGTAAGCGTTAAGTTTGATGCGGCCTTGGGATGGCTAAAAAAAGTGGGATTAAAGTCGAGAAAAAGGCCGTTTTTGCGGGCAAAATCGACCCACAGTTTGAAGTCCGCCGGATCGAGGGTGTCCCGGTCATGGCGGCTTTCATGCAGCGCGTAGTTGGCATGCAAATTCAGGCGGTGCTTGCCCGGTATCAACGAAAAGGCCTTTTCGATATCGGCCATAAGTTCATCCGGGGTGCGCGCGCGCCCCGGATAATCACCGGTCGCGGAAATGCCGCCCGAAAGGCCGCCGCCGCCCTCAAATCCCCGCACATCATCGCCCTGCCAGCACTGCATACTAATGCGCACCTGCCCCAACGCCGCAAGCGCCGCATCCGTGTCCACGCCGAATCCGGCGTACCGTTCCTTTGCATTGTCGTAAAGATTTATCATGACATTGTTTACTATATAGGCCTCTTTTGAGACAGAAATGGATATTTCTTGCGCAATAATGGAAAATTAACTTTGGAGTCCGTCCTTGGCAAAATCACAGCGCCCTCTTGATATTTTTGTACTTTTTCTTCAATATAGTTGAACCAATGCCGTGCTTTTTCAGGTACGGCGGTTTAGGCGGCGTAGCTCAATTGGTAGAGCAAACGGCTCATATCCGTTATGTCATAGGTTCAATCCCTATCGCCGCTAAAACAACCCCTATAGCCGGGCGGCGAAATTCCCTGTAGAGAAAAAAGAAAGCCGGCGTTATAATAAGACCGTGAATGAACTGACTTCGTATATACAGGCGCGGGATGGGACAATGTTGTTCTTTCGCCGCTGGCTGCCGGAAGCGCTTGGCGCCGGCAAAAACAAGGTTGTTTTGCTCATTATTCATGGTATGGCTGAACATAGCGGGCGTTATGCCGCTTTTGCCGAAAAACTTTGCGAGCATGGCATTGAAACATGGGCTTTTGATATGCGCGGGCATGGGAAAACGGCCAATTTGTCGCTGAACAGCGCTGCTTCAGGCGGTCTTTTGGGGCATTGCGCCGACCGGAAAGCGTTCTCAAAACTGCTTGGCGATATCGAATCCATACGCGCCGAAATCGAAAAAACATGCGATAACCCGCCGCTTTTTTTGTTTGGCCATTCTTTCGGTTCATTTTTAGCGCAGGGTTATATTGAATACACAAACAAACGGCCGCTTGCCGGCTGTATTTTATCAGGAACGCGCGGCCCGTCCGGTGCGGCAATAGCGGCCGGCGCGCATTTTCTGAATATCTACAGTTTTTTTCGCGGCCGGCGGCACCTTTCCCGTTTTTCGGCGCGCGTAGTGCTCGGCGGAAACAACAGGCCGTTTCAGCCAACCCGTACTCCCTGCGACTGGCTTTCCCGCGATACCGGGACGGTGGATGCTTATATCAACGACCCTCTTTGCGGAACGCTCTTTAGTGCCGGGTTTTTTCGCGATATGCTCTGGATACTGCAAAAGATTCATAATGTACTCATGATTGGGAAAATAAAAAAAAGCTTGCCTATTTATATTTTTTCGGGCAGCGATGACCCGGTTGGCGGTATGGGGAAAAATGTAACGAATCTGGTAAAACGGTACAAACAAGAAGGCATAGCCGATATTGAATTGATACTCTATCCCAATGCCCGTCACGAATGCCTCCATGAAATTAACAGCGGCGAAGTAATATCTAATATCATTGATTGGATTAACAGGCATATAAGCGCCGATTGATGCCGGCCGCGTAAATCAGCGCTTCGCCGGAAGCGGTTATGCGCCGCTGTCAAAAATGATACCGCCTAATTCTGTGGTTTTCTTGCTTTCAGCAATACGGAATTTTTGCAGCGCGCGGATTTCATCGTCCAGCGCATTGAATGCATAAACTGTTTCACCCATAGGCCCCACCGAAACCGAAGGGACTGAATAGCCGCCTATTTCTTTTATGATATTTTCGCATGCGTTTTCAAAATGAGCAGGCCTGCATTCTTTGATTTGCGTATGTATATCCTGTGAGCGGACTTCAAGCCGTTTGTCAAGAATTGTTTGATAGCCGGTTTTGCGCAGGTTTTGTATTTTGACGCGCTCATTTTCTTTTTTTACCCAGAGCGAACGGAGCGCGGGGATAATCCAGAAAAATACCGAAAAAGCAAGTGGAACAGCGCCAAGTCCCCATGTTATCGCCGGCAAAGGATTCTGGATGCTTAAAAAATGACGGGCCATAACAAAGGTAATATCATATAAACCATGAACCGTATTTCCTGCCAAAGCGGGAATGCCGGTGTGCAGCGCTCCGTACAAAAAATAGCCGCCAAAAAGCAAATTCACTGTATTTATAATTCCGAACCATATATTCATTTTCTTTTCATTTGATGAAAACGGCCTTATCCGTTTAAGCGGCGCGGAAAAGCCTTTGAAGGAATTATCGCGGGTATCGGCGCGGAGAAGCAATTGTTTAAATACATAAACTACAGTCCCGTCTTCGGTTGGTTCGGGGCTGCCGCTGAATTGGCTGCAGTACGCAAGAATTTTTTCGTCCGCCTCCAGCGGGGGCAAACCGGTAAGCGTCATAAATTCGGGCAGAGAAATAACGCCGTCGTTGGCCTGCACATACGCGACAAATGCCTGTTTTTCGCGGGTCTCGCTGTCCGCATTAGGGTCGCCGTCCCCAAACACAAACGAAAAAATTGCTTTGTATAGCGGCTTCTTTTGGGAAGGAGCGCGGCGGCGGCCATAACCATAATCGTACCTATCGTTTATTGAGCGGGTTAATTCAGAATAAAACCAAATGCGTATAATCAAATCTAGTACACCGGAAAAAAGCATAATACCGCCGCCGGAATCGCGGCTGCGGCTGTTGTTTTGAGAACTCGCCGCTACTGAAAGCAGCATAGCCGCAAGCGCTATCAGCATAAAAAGCACAAAGTATCCTACAAGCATTACCATTATCCATACCTTGAAGAGGGTAACAGCCACTTTGACAAAGCCTGAACGAACAGCGCTCCATAAACGCCGCGCCGTAACGCCCCAGCCTTTGTATTTGCTTTTGAGAACACGTGGAAAAGTATAGAGAATTTCGCCTGAACCGGTAACACGAAGGCGCGCCGAATATTCATCGGCGGCAATAGGCAGCAATTCCTTTACTTTTTCTACCGGCAGCGCTGTCCGCGCCACGACATCGGCGACCGTAAGCCCATTGGACTGTTTCTTGAACGCGCCCAACAACTGCCGGTATGCTTTTTCATCTTTTACAGCAACCTGCTCCATAAGGGTATGGTATCTTTTGTAGGGAATGACCGCAAGAGACCGTATGATACTGCCGTTCAGAACCACCAGCGGAACCCGAAGGATGTGTAGAAAACAAACCAATCGCCTTTTGAGGTGCTTGCGACTGTTAAGGCAGGGGCGGCTTGTAGAAAAAAATCCATGCGTTTTATTTCATAATCAACGCCAAAGGGAAAACGCAGGCCGCCGCTTAAAACCCCGCTCCAGTCTTTGGCGGCGGCGTAGTCGATAAATAAACCCGCGCCGAAAAAAAGGTATACGCGCCCGCCTTCCGTGCCAAAATCACCTACTTGGGGGCGCAGCCACCAGTAATCGCCGCATATTCCAAAACGCCGGTTGTACGGCACCACCATGTCGATGCCGTATTCCAGTAATATGTGAATACGGCGTGTGAAACTCAAACAAAGTGCAGGGCCGAAATAAGGGCTGCTCGAAAACCAGCCGCCCGCTTGCATACCCACCCCGGTTTCGGCGGATGCGGTTTCGGGCGCGTTCAACAAAAATATCAGGAGAACGCCAAAAACGGCCGCCGGGCATCTTTTCCGCACATAGTCAGGTTTTTTCATTGATTTCCACAAAAGGCCTGATGCGGGGAAGGTCTATAGCCAAAAACGGATGCCTATAGCGCCGCTAAAGCCGAAAAAGTCGGCAAAATGCGGTTTGGGGAGAAATTTGATATCCCATGCCGGGGCAAGGCAGATAAAGGGGTCTAATCCTTGGATGCGGTAATGTATGCCTACCGGTATGCGGATGCCCGCCGCCAGGTTGAACCCATCGCGGTATTCATCGCCCGATTCAATATAACCGGCACGGCCGTAAAAACCCGGTCCTACAAACAGTTTAAGGCTGCCCTCCCCAATCTGAACGAGTGACAAGTCTAACACCCAAATATCCATCGTAAGGTTGAAAAGAATATCATTATTGTTGAGGGGAATGTACCAATCGATGGCAAAGTGCAGTCTGTCAGAAGGGCTTAGTAAGAGGGATGGCCCGCCCGCAAAATTGCCGGCATATCCGGCGTTCCCTTGAATACCGATACCAAATTCCGCATACGTGTTCATTACGGTAAAAACAAATAAAACCGGCACCAAGGCCGCTATTTTCTTTTTCATTGCAATCATATCTTCTTTTTATCGGCAGAAAAACTGTTCCGGTAAAGAATTTGCGCAAGCGCAGCATGAGCCTTTTGAGCCCTCTTCACAAAACATCGCATCACAGGCAAACTAGAATAAACTTGTTTTAGGACATCTCTAAAAACTCAGATATGGATTTTTAGAAATGCCGTTGTCCAGCGGTAACCCTCGAAACTAAAATTTTAAGAGGTTTGCCTTGGAAAATTGAAATATTTGCGGGACAGGCGCTCAAACAGAGGGGTTGAATGTACTATCCCGAAAAGCAAAGAAGGTTTTTGGAGTAAAATATGGGTGTTTTAAGCGGTTTTTTACTGGTTTTATTTATCATAGTGGCAATTCTGCTGATTTTGATTGTTCTTGTGCAGAACGAGGAAGGCGACACGATGGGGGGAGTTTTTGGCGGCGGCAGCAATACGGCCTTCGGCTCCCGTTCTGGAAACATTTTGACCAAAACATCATCGGTGCTGGGGGTTTTGTTCTTTACGCTGGCTTTTGCGCTGGCGCTGCTTAACCGCAGCCCGGGTGACAGCGGTGTCGAGGCGGCAGGCCGGCAATCATCAGAGAACAGCAGCGATTGGTTTAATGATACGCCATCCGGCGCGGCAGAGGAGACTGCGGTGCCGAATGGCGTATCCGCGCCCGCGGAAGATGCGGATACCCGGACGGGCGGTTCAGATTCAAACGAATAAAGGACTGAATAATGTTATTAAGTGAAGTATTTATGCCTGAATTTATCAAACTTGATTTGAAGTCCGGGGAAAAAGACGAGGTTTTTGAGGAACTTGTTGACCATTTTTGTAAAGCAACAAAACTTCCTGTGCGCGATGCCGTGCTTGCCGCGTTAAAAGAACGCGAGGCAAAAATGTCAACAGGCATACAAAACGGCATCGCCATACCGCATGGCAAGAGCGCTGCGGTGGACAAAATGTACGGCGTGCTTGGAATTTCCAAGAAAGGCATTCAGTACGATTCGCTGGATGGCAATCCGGTATACCTTGTGCTTATGATTATCGCTCCGCCGGTTGAGGCGGAACGCCATCTTCATCTTTTACAACGTATGGCCGAATTGCTCCGCAGCCCGTCTTTTTACAAAGATGTTACTGCGGCGGAAAACAAGGAATCTGTTTTTTCTATCATAAAAAGATACGAAGAAAATTTTTCTTTCAATGAATAGGTTGCATTGCCGGGATAAATGGTTGTGAATGGACGGCGGGAATGTTTTAACTCATCTGTTAGAGATTGAAGAGGCGGCAGCCCGAATCGTAAAAGATGCAAATGCATCGGCGGAAAAATTTCTTGCGGACAGTGAAGTTGCGGGGCGCAGTCATTTTGAAGCCGAATACAAGCGCCGCCGCGCCGAACTTGACGCGGACTGTATGCGGCAATGTGCCGAACAGAACGCGCGGTACACTGCCGATATGGACGACTACAAAGCAAGCCTTGCCGCGCTCATTCCGAACCAACAACGGTTTAATGAAGCGGCTGCGCATTTCCTTATGAAGGAATACAGGTAATGCCTGCCGCCCGCCGTGCCTTTATCTACGCAAAATCCTGCGGAATTTTTGCAAGGTCGTTGCTTTTTAAGCGGTCTGAAGAAATTGCCGCGCTTACCAGTCTTGACGCATTTGCCGCGCTATTGCGCCGTGAAATGGCTGAACCAGCCCCGCCGGTGCATGGCGAACCGGCTTTGCTCACACTGGAGCGAATGATACGCGAGCATACGGACAAGCAAATTTCCCGCCTGTTGAGTCTTTTTTCTGCGGGCGCGGCGCCCCCTCCCTTGCTTGCCGCGTTGGCGCGTAAACAGGAAGCGGCCGGTTTATCCCAAGCGCTTGCCGCCCTTGCCGCAGGCGAAACGGAATGCCCTCCGCAGAGCAATCAAAGAAAGCCTTGTTCCCGGAGAGGCTGCGTTCATTTCGATGCTTACCCCGACATGCGCGGCATGCTGAAAGGCAGCCCTTATGCCTCTCTGCTTGCCCTGCAAAAAAAACTTTCACTTTCAGAAAAACCGCTTTATTATCAGGCTGAATTGGAAAAAGCGTACTGGAATTATGTATATTCGGCGCTGGAAAACACGCCTTTCTCTGACCGTGTTATAATAACCAAAATGATACACAGCGAGATTGCCTTGCAAAATGCTGTTTGGGCGCTGCGTTTGCGTGTTTATTACAACTTCGATGCCGAAGAAACACAGCGTTTTTTTGTTCGTATCAAACCGGCAAAAAATTATCCATCTGTTGACTATGCCGCCCGCCAAAGCCTTAGTTATGATACCGGGCATTATGCCGCGTGGCAGCATTGGAAGTATGCCTCATTCCTCAATCCTGAAATGCCTGGCCAAATCTGGCAGGCAGATCCGCGTTTTTTCCAAAACAACGCCGCGTTGTATCTGACTGAAATGGCACGAAAATCGTTTCACCGGCAGCCGTTTACCCTTGACAGCGCCGCATGTTTTATCTATTTGAAACGCGCCGAAGAACGGGCGCTTACCGGCATATCTGAAGCGCTGGCGCTTGGCATCCCGCCCGCCGAAGTTCTTGGTAGTTTTAGAGGGAAGGCTGCCGCATGATACGTCCGGTGAAAATGAAACGGGTTCGGATAACCGTACTCGATAAAGACATAATCCCTGTTCTCAAGTATTTAGGTTCCCGTGGTATCATTCAATTTACGTTGCCGGAAAAACCCGGACGCGGCGGCATAAAGGCCGCGCAAGCGCCGGAGATAGCGGATGCGGCTGAAGACGCGGAAAAACTGAAAGAAACTGAAAAAGCGCTCGAAAAATTAACGAGAGCAGCGGCTTTTTTGGAAATTGAATTGGCCGGCGCTGCCGCAAAAAATGACGATACCGCTTGCGAACTTCCTGGTGAGGAAGAAGCCCGCTCGTTGACATTCATTGCCGGCTCGGCAGAGAGGCTTGAGCGGGAGTTATACAATATCAATCTGGAACGGCAGGCATTAGAAGACCAAATTCGCGGACAATTTACCGAAGAAATGAAAAAACTTGGCGGCCTTTATCCCGATTTGAATACGCTTGTAGCCGCTCAATCTACCGGCGGTGATTCTGACAGCGCCGCTTCTTTTTTGAATATCAGGCTTGGGCACATTGACGGCACCAAACGCGCCGGTCTGGAAAACGCTTTGCATGGCCGTGCCGTAATTGTAGCGCTCAACGGCGAAAACAACGGCGGCGGCGCGGAAACCGTGTTGGTAGCATCTTCAAAAATAGGCCGTTTTGCAATGGATAGCAGCTTTGAAGATGCCGGCTTTGAACAATTGCCGGTAAACAAACTGTCCAACGAAAAAACAACGGTCGAGATTTCCACCCGCCTTGCCGAAATTGCGGATGAACTAATGGCGCTGGAAGAGGAACGGCAGAAACTGCGCAAATTATATGAAATGCCGGTGCGCCTGCTTTATGGAGCCTATTTAATGGCGCAGGCCGTGTTGCAATTGAAAAAACGCCTCTCGCAGACTCGCAACACTTATGAACTTTCCGGTTGGGTAGAATCTCCGCTTGTTTCTACGCTGGTAAAGGATTTGGACAGGGAAACAGAAGGCCGGGTTTCCGTGCTTTCCTACGACAGTTGGGAAGTGCCTGCGGTACGCGAAGGCCGGGAAAAAGTGCCGGTCAAATTGCGGCATGGCAAACTGGTGAAAAGTTTTGAGCCTCTTGTTCTTTCCTATGGGACACCGCTGTACGGCACAATAGACCCTACGGCCTTTACCGCCGTGCTTTTTTCACTGCTTTTTGGCGTTATGTTTGGCGATGTAGGGCAGGGCGGCGCGCTTATCCTGTTGGGCATTGCCGCGGGCAAGGCGCGGATGTTTGCCAATAAACGCCATTTTTCCGGGCCGCTTATTATTGCCGGCGTATGCGCCGCCGTTGCCGGGCTTTTGTACGGCAGCGTTTTTTCCAACGAGGCCCTGCTGGAAGGCCCTACCAAAGCGTTAACAAGATTTCTTTCTCAGACCAGATGGGGCGGCGCACTCGGTATTCATGAAACCGGGCATATTCTTCACCTTATGCCGGAATCGGGCAACATTGGAAAATTGTTTTATTTTTTTGGTTTTACCCTCTCTATAGGGGTTATTATTAATAGTTTGGGTATAATTCTCAATATTGTGAATAGCGTTGCGGCACGGCGCTGGGAACGGGCTTTTTTTTCCAAACATGGGCTTGCCGGCGGCCTTTTCTTTTGGTACGCGATTTCGCTTGCGATTCGCGCCATTGTCCAGCAAACCGCTTTCCGGTTTCTGCCGGCTGATGCCATTTGCCTTGGTGTGCCTGTTCTTTTGATTGTTACCGGGCCGTGCATTATGTCTCTGCTGGAACACAAAAAACTTTTTGAAAACGGTATCTTTGCCTTCGTTATGGAAGGAATTGTTGAAATTATTGAAACGCTTTCCGGTTACATATCAAACACAGTAAGTTTTTTGCGTGTTGGGGCTTTTGCGCTCTCTCATGCGGTGCTGTCATTTATCATTTTTACTATGGCAGACAAAGTTGCCCATGCGCCGCTTGGCCCGCTATGGTCTTTCGTAATAATCATTTTTGGCAATGTTATTATCATTGTGCTGGAAGGAATGATAGTCGCAATTCAAGTAGTACGTCTGCAATACTATGAATTCTTTAGCAAATTCTTCACCGAAACAAGTTCAGAATTTTCGCCGTTCAGGTTTAAGCGCCCATGGCTAACGGGCAGCGGCAATGACTAAAAGCGCATTTGTCGCGATAATTGGCCGCCCGTCCGTAGGGAAATCGAGCCTTATCAATAGTTTATGCGGCTCAAAGGTTTCGATTGTCAGCCCGGTGCCGCAAACAACCCGTGCCAGCATACGCGGTATTGTCAGCCGTGATGACAACCAACTGGTCTTCCTTGACACGCCCGGCATGCACCTTTCCGAAAAAAAACTCAACCGTCGCCTCACTCAAAACGCTGTCCGTTCATTGGCCGGTGCGGATATTATACTCTACCTGCTCGATTCCACCCGCGCCGCCGGCCCGGAAGAATTGGAAATTGTACGGCGCATCAAAGAAAACGGCGAAGAACGCTGTTCCCGTAATATTATTATTGCCATCAACAAAATTGATGCGCAAAATTCGGACACAGCGGCGGGGCATGCATTTATAACCGAACATTTTCCGGCGCTGCCGGCTGAACACATCATACAAATTTCGGCGCTTCAAAAAACAAACCTTGACAGGCTTTTAGACCTGCTTCAAAGTATTGCGCCGGAAGGCCCGTTCTATTATGACACCGGTTTTTATACTGACCAAAACGTGCCTTTTAGAATAGCGGAAATCATACGTGAAAAATGCTGCCTGCTTCTCCGCGAAGAATTGCCTCATTCTATTTATGTTGACGTTGTAGACGCGCAATTAAGCGGCGCGCTGTTGAATGCGCGGGTGTTTATCCGTTGTGAGCGCGAATCACAAAAAGGCATGATAGTCGGAAAAGCCGGCTCTATGCTCCAAAAAATTCGCACAGCGGCTCTTGCCGATTTAAAAAAGATTTTTGATTGGAGTATAAAACTAGACATACGTGTTAAAACAGACAAGAATTGGCGGCAAAACAACAAAGATTTAGACAAATTTAAAGACTAAGGCAACGCTGATTAAATCCACTCGAGGATTTAATCAGCGTCGCCCTAATTCAGGTTGAGAATGAGCAGCAAGGGTAAATGGTCGCTCAAACCGAAACCGGTGCGGGCGTTGTACGAGGCGGGTTCTCCTTTGGAATTGGTAAAAGGCTCCATATTCAAAACGCTTACACTCTGAAACTGCCAGCCATTTTCTTGCCAGAATTCCGGCGACAACAAAAAGTGGTCGATGGTTTCCCAAACACCCTTGTAATAGTATGACCCGTTTCCGAGTTCGCTGCCCCAAGGAGTGTAGTAAACACCGGTCGCGTAAGGGAAAAAGGCCGAACAGGGCGGGTTGAGAGAACTTAGAACCAAAAAATCCTGCGGCGATTCTTCTTTGAATACGGCATTTTCCAGTATATCGGTATCTTCCGTGTCTCCAACTGAGGCTGCGGCATTTTCTGTTAAAAAACCGGCATAACGGGCGGCTGCCGGATCATCAGGCATAAGCGCGCAAACGGCTTTTTCTTCACGGCGGTAAAATTCATCGTAATTTTCGTTCAAATCACCCAATACGAGTATGGGAATACGGGGATTTTCCGCATGGATTTCTGTGCCGCGCCGTATAATCAACCGGGCGGCTTCGCGCCTCATTTTTTCTGTACTCTCATCGCCGCCTAGTTTGGATTTCCAATGGCAAATAAAGAGTACGAGCGGGCTGCCGCCCGGTTCAAGATGAATTTCTGCGATAGGGCGGGGCAGTACTTCGTTGAGTTTATTGCTTGAGTGGACGGTGTATTTGGTTATGCTATACCGGCTCAAAATCCCCACACCAAGCGAATATCCCGGATTTCCGGCAAAAAGCCGGTGTACATATCCGTTCTTTTTGAAATAATTGTTCCCAAGCGTATCAATAACGCCGGAATTTTCCACTTCGATAAGCACGGCAACATCCGGCCCGCGTTCACAAACCCCGTCAAGCGCAGCGGCAATAGCGGTAAGCCGCGCTTCATACTTTTCGGCATTCCAGCCGTTTGTTGGGCGGTAGTCCTCGTATTCGATGCCTTCGTCACTGCCGTCAAAAAGCGCTTGTACATTCCACGAAGCAATGCTTATTTGACGGTTTTTGGCCAGTTCATCATTGCCGGGATAAACACCGCAACTATCAAAGCATGAAGTCAAAGGCAGGCATAATACCGCCAGCCCTACGGAAAAATATTTTTTCATACTATAACTCCTTACCTTAATAACGCCTTTTCCGTATACGTTGCATTGCTTTTTTCCGATATTTAGGAAGAGGGGTTAAAAGAAGGGCAAAATACTGGTATAAATTAGGGCAACGCTGATTAAATCCTCGATTGGATTTCATAAGCGCTTCCTTGAGGAGAGTTTTGGATAAAAGATGCAGGATAGCGGGACTTTTACGCGGCTTTCGCGGGGCTTGGAACATGACGAAAAACAGAGGTTGTTAGAGAAACTCAAGTCGAATACTATTATTCAGGATGAAATAATACAGCCTGAGCTTGTGGACCGGGATGAACGGGACATAGAAGCACTCTATAGCAAGCTGCCGTGGTATAGGAAACTGTTGTTTTTTTTGCTGGGTTTTTTTACAGGCAAACAAAAAGAAGAATTATTCTTGAATCATCTGATAAATAAACTTTGGCATGAGATAGAGGCGCAGCATCAGGGCATGTATGACGGGCAGAACAACTTGCTGCTTTCAGGTTTTTTGCGGGAATTGACGGAATTAAGGGAAGCGGCGCGTTTTTTCAGTTCGGTGCTTAACTCGGGCATACTGGCAAATTACGGAATGTTTTTAATATATTTAGGCTCGCTTGAGATGCCCGAAGTACACGAGCGTTTACAAAAAGCAGCCAATCCCGCTCTTTTGTTTAGTGAAAATCCGCATTTATCCGATATCAAACTGAAAAAAGTCGCGCTAAACGATGCCGAGAATACGATTGCCGTTATCGAAGATGAAAAACGTTCTGTAATGTACAACAATGCGCGTTCATTGTTTTGTTTGAAGGAATTGGCGTTTTTTTTGTTTGACCGGCTTATATTGGGTTTTCAGGGGGGGGGGCATGCGCATGGAAATGAACAGATATGCCCGTTTAGTGTCGCAAAGGCTCAACTTGTCGCGCTTAACAGCCTGATATTTTCATTTAAGCGGATGCCTTCGATGAGCCTGCTCAGTTCAATGTATGTTTTTGTAATGCAAAACGAACACAATGGTGAAGAATTGGGTAATGAACGGGAGATGCAGCGGTTTACGGCAGGGGCGGAGAAAGCGCTCTTTACGATACGGAGTTTTGCTGCAAAGGTGCCCCTTACACGGATACTGCGCTGCGGTATGAAAGATTTAGCATACGAGCCTGTGGAGACAGCCGGCAGCGAGGAATGGTTTTCACTTTTTCGGGAAAAATGGCTGTCGGTTATCACAGAAAATTTTAATGAATTTATATTGACGCGGAAAAAAAATGAATTGACAACAGCGTTGTCGGATTATTTTAACGGTGAAGAATTAGAAAAAATCGAAAACATACGAAGCGAGGAACAGCCGGACGGAATTCCCGTAAAAGGGGCGCTGATGCTGTCATTTTTGAATACATTTCATAAACGGATATATATGGGAGATATGAACAATATCTTACGGCCGGTATTGATAGACGGAGAATTTTACAAACGGGAAAACCGCATAGCGTTTACAGAAGCATACAACGAATTGTTAAAAGTTTATGATTTGATTAACGCGATAGAAAAAAAACTACGCGGCGAATGGGACAAGCAATGGAGGCAAATCAACGCCGACATACAATCGGTCGCTATAAAACACCGCAAAATGAGTTTGTTTATGGAAGAGATAAATTTGTCCGTTGACCAAATTATACAGACATCGAAAAATTCGCTTGTGGTTTTGCAAAATGTTATTGGCGGCATTATTCAGCCGGATACCGGAGGCAAATATGACACGCTTTCTAATATGGCTAAAATCAGCGGTAAAGGCACTGAGTTTGCCGAAGGTTTGCATCTTACCCTGCGGAACTTAAAAACCGCTGTCCGCCTTGTCAATAATATCGAACAACTTGATACTACAGAGTAGCGGAAGGCGTTGAGGAGATTTTATGCGTTATTATGATATGAGTGTACCGCTTTACCACAACTGCCCGGCGTGGCCGGGCCGGGCGCTGCCGGAGGTGAAATTGCTCAACATCCATGGGGTTGACGGCACTATTTGCGAACGTTTTACATTCGATGTGCATACGGGCACTCACCTTGATGCCCCTTATCATTTTTTCCCGTCCGGTATAACCATTGACCAAATTCCGCTTGATGCGTTTTGCGGGACTGCGCGCCTTGTAAACCTGAAAGGCATAACGGCCTGTGCCGCTATTGGAACGTCTGAACTTGAAAAACAATGCGCCGCCGTTAAAAAAGACGATATTGTGCTTATCCGCACAGGATGGACAGAAAAGCGGGGGTTTTCGAGCGAATATTACCACGACTGGCCCTATTTGTCCCGTGAAGGCGCGGAATTTCTTTTAGCCAAAGAGGTTAAAGGGGTAGGCATTGACACAATGAGTATGGGCGGCTGGCATGAAGGCACAGGCCGGCCCTGCCATGAAGTATTGCTCGGCGCGGGGGTGTGGCTTGTCGAAGAACTTTATTTTCCTGAAGAACTTATGGCGTATACAACCTGCCAATTCTGCGCTGTCCCGTTAAAGTTAAAAGGTGCCGGCGGTTCGCCAACACGGGCATTCGCTACAACTGATTAGAGCCTGCCCATAATGGTAGAACATTATGGGCACATCGTTTTCTGTCGCAGATGCGGCCGCAGATGCGGTCGCAACGCGGCCGTTCTTTATCCCAAAAACATTCTTTTTACTTTTTGGATAGATTCTTCTTCATTTCTAAAACAATTCACCTCGCCAATGTTTTCATTACCGCTAATAACTGATTTGAAAGAGCCATCCTTGGGGCAGGCAAACTTTTTTATTGCGCAAATGCTGTCATAAAATGACAGCGCTTCGATGCTTTTGGAATAATCTATCCCGCTAAAATATTTCTTGACAACATTTTTTTTCAAAACCTGTTTTACGTTATCCTTAAAATTACGGCTCAAGTATTTCGAGAATAATCGCAAAGAACCAAACGAATGTATATAATCCGCGTTTAACGCTTCGACAAAATTCTTAAAATACTCTATAGAACTTCCTTTTTTTCTGCATCCGCCGCCATAATTTCCCCAGTAACTGGTATGCAAATCTTCAACCACGTACAGGCCGCCGGCTTTTATGCGGGGAAACATAATCTTAAATGTTTCTATCACATCGGAGCAAATATGCGAGCCGTCATCAAGAATAATATCAAATTCAAGGCCGGCGAATGTTTTTTCCATAAAGGCACGGTCCGCGGCGCTGCCCAAATGAAAAAATATATTTTCACTGAAATTGATTTTTTCGCATTGGGGGTTAATATCTACCCCGTAAATTTTTGAGCCTTCGGGTAAATACTTTTTCCATATTTCCAGGGAACCGCCGCGGTCAACACCGATTTCCATAATGGTCAAAGGCAGGTTTTTTTGCCGGTATTCCCAAAAAAGTTTGTCATAAATGTAAAAATAGTGAACCCATTTATGAGAAACAAACCCGTTATGATTTTTGAAAACTTCTTCGTAACTTTCCATCCTAACTCCTTTTGGATTTACCTGCGCAAATCCAATGTTACTGTTTTAACCCCGCCCGGCGGGGTTTTGAGCAAAAAGATTACTCAAAGGGACTGTATCACAACATAAAGAATACTGCAAGGGGCTGTAAACTGTTAAATTGTACACTGATAGAGTGCTTTTATGGATTTGAGCAAGACATTTATGGGTAATATCAGGAAATACAGAAAGTTGCGGGGGCTTTCTCAGGAAAAACTTGCCGAATTGTGCGGCGCTTCCTATTCACATATTAAACAGATTGAAGAAGGCTATAAATCGCCGTCATTTGCTTTCATTTCTAAAATCGCGGAAAGTCTGTCTGTTCCGCCCGCTCTGCTTTTTACGGATGAGAGCGCGGAACAAACTTACCGTATCTTTAATTCACGTCAAATCGAAGCGGAACTAATCGACAACCTTACCGGCAATGTCAAAGCGGCATTTGCAAAGTTGTAGGCGGTTAAGAAAACTTAATCAGCGTTGCCCCAGCGGCTTGCCCGGTCGCGCCGCCAGCCTATGATGTTCGAGAACAGCACCGCCGCCAAGATGATGCCGCCGCCGGTATAAGCGGCGGGCGCCGGGGTTTCACCGATGGCGAAAAAAACCCAGAGGGGGTTGAAAATAGGCTCAATAGCCGAAATAAGCATTGCCGGAACCGCGCCTACTTTTTTTATTCCATAAGCATAGAGTACGGCGGCGAGCCCTACCTGAAAAACACCCATATAAACAATCGAAAAAAACGGCGCGATACTAAGCGCGGGCGTATATATAAACATAAACGGCAGGCAAATACATACGGTAATAATATGCGATAGTATCATACCATCCTGAGGCCGCCCGTTTTTTTGCATGCGTAAAAAAACAGTTGCCATGCCGAATACCACGCCTGAGGCTGCCGCAAGCGTGTTGCCCAAAAGACCGCCGCTTACAAAACCGTCTTTCAGCATAATGTATAAACCGGCAAATATCAAAAAAAGGCTTACGCCGTTTTCCCATTTCGGTTTTTCTTTGATAAAGAGCGCGCCAAACAGCGCAGCCCAAACAGGAGCGCCGTATTGCAAAACAATTACATTGGCGCTTGCGGTAAGTTTATTTGCTACAACAAACAGTATCATTGTCAGTGAATACGTTATGCCCGTAAGCCATACCAAAGGCGGCATGAATGACGGCTGCGGCGCTGCCGGCTGTGCAGCGGATTGCCGCATACATCGCTGCAATAACAGCATGAAAAGCGCCGCAAAAAAACTCCGTGCGCCCGCGATAACAAAAGGATTCCAAGCGATAATTTTTACAAACAGTCCGGAAGTGCTCCATAGAATCGCGCAGCATGAAATAGCCAAACGCGGCGGAAAACGCGGTTTTGTATGACTCATAGTGATATCCCTCAGAAAACTTCTAAAACTTCGGTTTTAGAGATGCTCCTTTAATAACTGTACGTAAAGCCCACCGACGGTATTACTATCGGGATGCTGTAACTGGCGGTTTGGCTGCCTTGGTCTACTTCGCCGGTATATGTATTAAAGGTTTCGTTGCGTTCCCGTGTGGAAATGAAGAACAGGCAGTTTTCAAGGGCGATGTACCATTCGCCCCGCGCTTTGCCGCCTTTTTTGTTGAATAAAGCCCACGAAAACTTTACATCAAGCGGGAGCGCAAAACCGTCCCGCAGGCTGTCCGAGTAGACGCTGGAACGCTTGTACTTTTCGATAAGGAAAGGAGGGTCGCCCGAGTCCGGCAAAATAAGCACCGGATACCGGGTGATTTCGCCGCCGGCCATACGCGGCAGCCCGGACGCAAACCCGAAGCGTGTTGTTATAGACCACTTGGGCGTTGGGCGGAATGTAAATATCAGATTCAAATTATGAAAACGATGAAAACTGGGGTAGTACCACATAGTGCTTTCTTCGATTTCCCTGTTGTTGACCGTATACGGTTCATTGTAACGGGCATAGTTGAATGAATAGGTAAGCCAGCCGTTAAAAAATCTGCCGGAAAATTTCTGAATCATTATATCAAAACCGAATATATGGCTCTGCCCGTCAAAAAAGAAATTATCTTTTGCTTCGCCTGTCATATCGTCTATCGTTACCAGGTTGTAGGCACGGTCAAAACCGTACTTGTAGTACGCTTCAACCGTGAGCGAATAGAAATCGAGGAATTCAAGTTTCAATCCCAGAATACTAGTCCAACTTTTATTTTGTTTGACGGTAACTTCGTCTCCGGTGTTAGGATTGGTTATGCTTTGCATGGCGTACAGATTGTCCGTCATCGAAGTAAAAAGCCCGCTGCCTGCGCTAAGCGCGAGTTTGTCAAAAATTCCTTTATCTTCAAAAAGGGTATAATCAACATTGAAGCGCGGTTCTATGGCGGGTATGGTATTTACATTGAAATCTTTGCCGGTAAGGTATACATGGTCTACGCGCAGTCCCAGTTCAGCGGTCAGGCGTTTTTGCGGGCTTGCCCATTCGGCCAGAAGATAGCCGGCAGTGTTATAGAGCATGTTTTCCGTGTCCACCGTATAATTGAACGGGCGCGCAATATATCCTTTTGTTTGCAATTCGGCGGGAATAGTCGAAATCAAACCCGCTAGGATGGGGTCATTCGCGATATACTGCCCCAGATTGCTTATCGGAATTTCTGCCATCATATCGCCGTTTATATGGTTGGAAAAACGGGTAAACAATTCCTGTGCCCCGCCGGCAAGAACAAAGCCATGCCCTATATCAAAATCTATATCAAGCCTGCCCTGCAAATCTTCCTTTTTTTGTTCCAAATCTATATTCATTTTTTGATACCATTTGAAATCTTTGCCGTGCGGGCCTCCAATCGTGTTATACGAATACGGATATAAAAGGAATTTCCACATACCGCTATCCACTGTGTCCCAGTGATTCCAAAACCCTTCGTTGTACGGTATCCACTGGTCGTAAAATATATAGCCGTCCGCAAACCCGTCAATGAGGCCGGCGCCAAAAGTGGCGTTTGCCGCAATAGGGGGGGAGGGGCTCCATGTAAGTTGTGTAATAACAAAGGTCTTGATGTTCTTGTAATCAAACTTAAACCGGATTTGGTCGATGGTTTCTTCAATTTGGTTTGCCGTATTTGTCGCGTCATTTTCGTTTTTGTAATCCAAGCCAACGCCGTCCGCTCCTACAAAGCCGTTCAGTTTTATTTTGAGGTTTTGCAAAAGGTCATAATCGGCGGATAGGGCGGCGGCGCGTATGTACGGCGCCGTGTCGAATGCGTTTATCGGGTCGAGGTCACTCCAGTATGGGGAAAGCCCTTGCAGCAGCCAAAAAACAGGGTCAAAGTACGTTACCTTGCCCATCGCCATAACGCTACCTTTGCCCCAGAGCGGGTACGACAGATTGAGATTGGCTGTTGTGGTGGACATGCCGATTTCAAATTCGGGAACTTCGCGGGAGCCGGAGCGCGAGGTTAATTCCAAAAGTCCCGATGTGGTATGCCCAAAGCGTGAACTAAAAACGCCGTGAGACAACAGCGCCTTTTCCACAGCGCGGGGGTCGAATATCGAAATCTGCCCGCCCCAAAAATAAGGGTTGGTAACATAGTAGCCGTCGTACACCGCCATAATGTCGCCCGGCTCGCCGCCCCGTATCGAAGGCGACACCTGCCCGCCGCTTGTGTAACTTACCCCCGGCAGCAGTTTGACGGCTGTCATTACATCTTCCATAACGCCGATTTGCGCCGTCTGCCGCAGACTATCGCCGGATATGCTTACGCTCCGCCCCGCCTGAGTCCCCACGCCGCCG
>JAIRPM010000177.1 GCA_031257075.1 Spirochaetaceae bacterium | reverse complement strand
GGCAGACAAAGGCGCGTCTGATACTGGTTCTTACGAGGATTTTGGGGAAAGCGGCGGCATTACCATATATGCAAAAAAACCAGCCTATGAAGAATATATACTCAAGCAATTAAACGGTTTTGAATACGAACGCGAAAATTTTATACGGGATGATGTGCTCAAGAAAGCGGGTTTTCAGCGTACGGCTACCGCGCGGTTTCGCAAAACAACCTCAAAGGAAAAAGCCGCTTCTGTTTTTCATGGGTTGGCGCATGTCCTGAGTTTTAGTATTGTGCCGCTAAAACCTTTTGCCGAAATTGAATATGCCGCCCTTCCCGAAGGAACCTTTTTCCCGTTTGAACAAGTTATTACGACAAGCCCTTACAGGGACGCGGCGACGGATGTGCGAACGTGTATGGAATTGGAATATATGCTCTACGTTGAATTGTGTAATGGCATTGTAATTCAAAACTGGAACACCAAATACTATACCGAAAAAAATATAGCTAAATTTGAAAAACTTGCCCGTTCCCTTCCCGACAATCCGCCGGAAATACAAAAACTGAAAGACCGCTTTTTGAATCAGGAACTGCCCCGTGTCCGCGCTGCTCTTGCGCGTTTTCTCCAGACAGGCGCGGCGCGGGCAACTTCGTGGCAGGCATTTACTCTCCAATAAGTTTGATAAGAACACGTTTGCGCCGGCAGCCATCAAATTCACCGTAAAAAATTTGTTCCCATGGCCCCAGATGAAGTTTCCCGCCGGTGATGGCAATAACGGCTTCACGTCCCATTATTTGGCGTTTTAAGTGTGCGTCCGCATTTACTTCGCCATGGTTATGCCGGTAGTAATTAACCGGTTCATGCGGCGCTAGTTTTTCAAGCCATACGTCAAAATCATGGTGCAGCCCGCTTTCGTCATCGTTGATAAACACGCTTGCTGTAATGTGCATGGCATTTACCAAACACAAGCCTTCTTGTATTCCGCTTTTATACAGCACCGACTCTACTTCCGGTGTAATATTGATAAATTCCCGTTCTTGTTTGGTACAAAACCACAGTTCTTTTGTCATTGATTTCATAAGGAAACTATACAGCATACCGGCCTGTACAACTACACGGATAAAACAACCTTAAATACAAAGAGCGTACATGGGCTTGCCAAAATTAAAACAAAAGGAATACACTGTACTTATGAAACATAATTTGGTGCTCATTGGAGCGGTTTTGATATTAAGCGGATTGGGCGGCAGTATTGCTGCTCAGGAATACGGAGCGGCTAATCAGCCGGCAGGTACGGCAGGAGCGCCTGCGGCAGGTGTTCCTGCCGCAGGGAATGATGGGCAGCCGGTGGATACCGGTGAATTGCAGAGTAATCTCGGCCCTGTGGAATTCATAAACAACACGGCGCGCCCGACTGTGGTCAATACGCGCCAGCAGATTTGGGCTATTGGAAACCGGCTGGGGCTTGCGGTGCGCAACAACACAGGCGAGGCAGGCGGCCGCGCCAGTTACTTTGTGCGGCACAATCTCTATCCTGCCGAAATGGACAAACTGGATGCGGACATTTTCGGGCTTGGGGCAAATGTTGCTGTGGACAATATTCGCAATTTGCGTTGGATAATACAGGGCTACCTTGAAGGGGCTTATGGTTACAAAATAGAAGATGCGGCACTCCTTGCCGAATTTATCACAATATATAATGCGGTCTATCGCAAAAACCGTGCTTACTTTACCGGCCGTTATAAAACGCCCCTTATGAACGACCTCCAGCCAGTCGGCAACGAAGGCCTTTCGACCCGTTGGAATGAATGGGCTGGGCAAACGCTTATGCTGATTCCCTTGCGGACTGCGGCGGACGGCTCGCTATCTGCTATCGATACAAGCGCGATAACCTCAGAAGAAGTCCTCAACGAACTGCGCAAAGATGATGACCGGGGTATAGAGCAGCGGCAGGCTATGGTTGACCTGAAAGAGCGTGAGGCGGAGGCGGCCGCGCAAAAAGCGGAACTTCAGCGCGAGGCAATAACCGCCGAAGAAAAGCGCATCGCAGACGAAAAGGCGCGTATTGCTGCCGAGCAGGCTGAATTGGAACGGCAAAGGCAGGAGGGAGCCATTTCGGATGAGGATGCCGCCAAACAAGCCGCTGAACTTGCCACACAAGAAGAGGCGGCGCGGTTGGCGGAAGAAGAATTGCAGAAACAGCGCGATGAAGAGGCGGCGAACCTTGCCTTTGCCGAAAGAAAAATCGAAGAAGCGCAATCCGAGAGGCAGGGCATTAGTAAAGACCAGGCGGAAACATTGGGCCTTAATCAGCAAGGAGGCGCCCCTCCGCCCAGCCTTTTAGGCATACGCTTGAATCCCGGCGTGTTGACAGGCCGCATTGTGCGGGTAAACGCAACCAATGCCGCGCAAATACAGAGTTCCGAGTTGAATACCGTGAATGCCCGTACCGTTACTTTTACCGGAGGAAAACTCCTTGCTGTGGCAAGCAGTTCCGGCAAACAACGCCTTGTGGAAATCGACCAGACTACGTTGCAGATGCTCAAACAGAGCGCGGAAGAACTCAACAAAGACAGCCTTCTTTGGGTGAATGGCGCCAATCTGTATGCTATAGCCCTTGTCGGCGGCAAAAACCGCATCGGCCGTTTTGACATGAACCTTGCTTTGCAGGCCAGCTCGGCAGTTGATGTGCATCCGCTTGCGGCTGTTACCATACAAGGCGACAAAATTTTGACGCAGAACGTAAGCGGCGCGGTCATTATTTTGGATGCGCTTGCGCTAACGGAGTAATAGAGGGCTTGCGCAAACGTGCCGCTTGTGGTACCCTGAAAAAGGATTTATCCAAAGAAGCGCCGAAGCAAGCCCTGTTAATGAAGGCTTTGTAAATTTCGGTGTTGGAGCGGTGCGAGAGAGGCCGAATCGGGCTCCCTGCTAAGGAGTTATACCCCAAAAGGGTATCCGGGGTTCGAATCCCCGCTGCTCCGTAGAGGGCAACGCTGATGAAAGTCAGTTTAATCAGTGTTGCCCTAGGGTAGCACTGATTTATTCAACCGAGAATAAATCAGTGGTTGCTTTTCCTTGTAGTTTCGTAATGAAATGAGAAACTACAAGAGGGCAATGCTGATAAGCATCGAGTTAAACAGCATTGCCCTAGAGCCTTGCCTGTGTTTTGCCGATAATCAATACAATGGCCACTGAAAAAAAGAATTATTGGCTCATTTTTTTTTCTGCGCTCTTTATTGGCTATACATTTCTTGCTTCAGAATTGATACCCGACGAGACTGTTTTTGCTTATCAGTGGATAACTTCGCTGGAAACAGGCAGGCTTGAAGAAAACGCGCAGGCAGCAGACACGCAGTTGCCATCTGAACCGGTCCCTTTTGAAATAGGAAACCGTTTTGGGTATGTTGACTGGAGCGGTTCATTTTTTATTAACAAAGAAAAAAAAGCCAATGTTTATCTTTCGCCTAACCTTTTTTCCGAATATGACGGCCGTCCTGATACGATTACCGTGGCCGATTATACCGGTAAAACCGTTCTTGAACTTGAACAGCCAAACGGTTATCCGTTCTTTTTGGACAACACGGTTTTTTTATTGAATAGCGAGCAATGTTCAATTTCACGGCTTGACGAAGAAGGCAATGTTTTGTGGACGCGGGATTTTGCCGCGCCGATAACGTGCGCTGATGCCGCCGCCGGTATTTTGGTAGTAGGCCTTTTGGACGGAACAGCGGAAATTATTGGTGTGGACGGCGAGCGGCTCTACTTCTCTGAACCATCCGGCTCACGGATAGCCGCTGTTTACGGATGCGCCATTTCCCCAACCGGTACGGCTATCGCTTTGGTGCGCGGCCTTGATGTTCAGCGTTTTATCTACATTGAACAATTTGGTTCGGCATGGCGGGTTACCCACCACGAGTTTTTGGAAGACGGCATGCGCCGGCAGGTGTATGTCATGTTTACCCATGAAGGCCGGCGCGTTATTTTTGAACGGGAAGATGGCATTGGTATTTATGATGCTGAGAAACGGCAGAGCAGCAGGGTTCAACTTAACGGCAAAGTTGTTGCAATGGAGCGTGAAGGCGGTAATGAACTTTTGCTCCTTGTAACGCAGGATACCGATTTGAAAAACCGCTTTATTGCGATTCAGTACCCCGAAACCATACTCATCGAAGCGCCCTTTGAAAGTAAAAATGTCAGCCTTGCCCGCAATGGTAATTTTATATTGACGGGCAGCGATGGGAAACTTGCCGCGTTCAGGATAGAAAGAAAATGATAAGATTCGCGCTTTTTTTTATGATTCCGGCGGCATTGTCCGCTCTTGACTGGCCTTCGCAAAATGCGGTGGCTACGGGAAACTTCGGCACAAATAACCGGGGCCGGCCGCAACTTGGAGACACCTTTAGCGCGACAGGGCCTGTTATGGCGGTCGGTGAAGGGGAATTGATTTTTGCGACAACGGAAAGTTCCGCCGCTGTTTCTCGCCTGCCGTCAACGTTGGGTGCTTGGCTTGCGCTTGACCATGGCGACGGCCTGGTAAGCATTTACGCTCGTATCGAAGATTCTGTAATAGACACGGTGCCAAAAAAAATAGAGCAGGGTACGGTCATTGCAAACTGCGGTTCAACGGGCTGGAGCAACAGAGACGGTTATTATCTTTCGTTTTTTGACCGCAAAGAACGGCGCTGGGTTAATCCATCGCTCATTATTACCGCAAAGGAAGACACGCGCGCCCCCTCGATTCAATCGGTAAAATTGAAAAACGAAGCGGGCGCTCTTTTTGACATGGCGATGACTCGTGTCCTTAAGCAGGGCTATTACGGCATTATTGTCCAATCGAGCGACACTCGCCAAAGTTCCATGGAAAGTCCGCTCGCTCCGTTCAAAATCATCTGTTCCGTAAACGGCATGGAAACAGGCGCTTTTTCCACTGAAACCTTTTCCGCCCGGGACGGCGTTCTTATGGCTTACCGGGGCGGGCTAACCCATGCGCGGCAAATATTCGAACCGTATCCTGCCGTAGAAGCCGGATATGTTGTCTTTACCCGCGGCCAAGTGAACCTTAGCATTATTGTGCAGGACATAACCGGAAACACGGTAAACGCGCAATACCGGCTTTTTGTCGAATAGTGCGCCGGCCTTCAATCTTTTATGCCGGGTGTGAAAGGCTGTTTCAGACAGGCTTCTGTATAGCCGGCGGTGCGGGCGGTTTGTACGGCGGCGGCATAACCGCCCGCAACCTGTTCTGGCGCGTGGGCATCGCTGTTTATGGTTATTGGAACGCCGCGTTCACAGAGCAGGTGCAAAAAGGCAGCCGAAGGGTAGGTTTCTGTAGTGCGGCCACGGTTAATACCGCCCGTGTTTATTTCGGCGGTAATACCGCTTCCGGCGAGCGCGTCCGCGATACGAGTAAGGCATCGCGTATAGCGGATGTCCGTTTCGTCAAACAGGCAGCGGCGCGGTATTAAACCGGGCAGATTGTTTTTTTTGATTAAATCGCTGTGTCCCAGAATATCAAAACCGCCGGTTTCAATCATAAGGAGTTGCTGTTCCCAATAGGCATCTACGAGTGCCCAGACATTGCCGGCAAAAAACGCATCTACAAGGAATACCCATTCTTCGGGCGTTCCGTCAATACAGAGCATTCCGCCGGCTTTGGTAAAAAAATCTTGCGGTGAGCGGCCGGCTTCTTGCAAAAAATGCGGCGGTATAACGCAATGAACCGAGCCAATCAGGTAATCAAGCCCGCGGCCGGCATAGTCGCGGGGGCTTTGGATGCCGGCAATATAATCGGCTTCCAACCCCAGAAAAACAGGCAGCCGCCCTGCATAGGTTTCTTTGCAGGCGTGGACGGCGGCGCGGTATTCGGGAAAGCGCCTTGCCGGAAGATGCCAGTTTGTTACGGGGACGGGGCTGGCGGTGAGCGGCGCATGGGCGCTAAAACCGAGCGCGGCAAGCCCTGCTTTCAGGGCTTCGCGGCAATAGTCTTCCGGCGTCCCCGTCCCGTCACAAAATTCAGTATGGGTATGGAAATTCGCAAATCGCATCGCCAACTCCGGCGGCTGCCGTTACATGCCTTCCATTATATCGAGTTTATCAAACAAAATTTCACGGGCGCGGGCTTTGTCAAAAACCTGCGTATTCAACTGTTCACGGATTTCCTGTTTGAGTTGCGCTTCTTTTTCCGGCCGCAAATCCGCCGCGTACTTTCCGCTAAAATACCTGCGGATGAAGTCGCGCAGTTCATACTGGCGGGCAATAAGTTCGCCGTTTGTCGCCGTGTCGTTCAAGTCGTATTGAATTATCAAATTCACGACAACGTTCCATGGCACCGCATCTTTCGTACGGGCGTTCACATCCCCTATCAGCGTAAACGCCGAATACACCGGCTTTACCGCGACGTATGCTTCGGTTTGCGGGATAGCGGTTTGTGTTTTACCGCTTTTGTTCATAATGTTGAAGGTAAACACCGCAACAGTAACGATGAGCAAGAGGGCTGCCAGCCCTATTCCCACAAATTTGAGCAGTGTCGGCAAAAGGCCGCCCAGGCCTTTACCTTTTTTGCCGCCGTCCCCACCCTCGCCGCCGCTCTCGCCGCCGCTTTCACCTAAATCAATCTCTTCCGCATCAGACATAATTCCCTCCCATGTCAGAGTAGGCGTTTCTAACACCGAAGTTTTAGAAGCGCCTGCCGGGGCAACCGCGCACTCTTGGAGGCGCGCAGCCGCTGCCACCGTTCGGCACGTGTTCTTTCAGGCCATGCCTCCTGAACCCGCAACGCCGGCTCTTTTATTTCTATTTTAATATCGGCAGTTTTTTTTTCAAGATAGAGGCGTTAAAAGAACGTTTTGAGGCGCTCTATAAAGTGAAAAATATGCCAACGGCCGGCGCAGTCTTGTACTCAATGAAAAATTCCTTCTATAATTAAGAAGCGGCTGTGTAGAACGGCCGCATAAGGAGATTTTGTATGAAAAAAAGAATAGCGCTGCTTTTGAGTGCGGCGGTTTTGGTTGTAAGTTGCAGTCAAAAGAACACAGCCCAGAGCGCCCAGGCTGCTCCGGCGGCGGAAGCCAAAACGCTTATATCCGAAGAGATACAACTGTTCAAAAAAGACAGCCTGGAAACATGGAACCGCGAAAAAGTGGCCGGCGGCGAGGGCGTTCTTGCCGGGAAATTTTCTTTCACGCGTAATGACGCAAACCCGGACTGGGTTATACGCGAAATCGGCTGGATGACGCTGGAGCCGGGCGCTTCTATCGGTTTGCATAGCCATACCGACAATGACGATGCTTACATCATTGTGTCCGGCACAGGTGAATTTACCGATTCAGAGGGCAAAACGGTTGCCGTTGCCGGCAGGGATATTACCATAGCGCATCCCGGCCAGAAGCATGGACTGAAAAATACCGGCTCAGAGCCGCTCATTTTCCTAGACATTGTTTCAAAAAACGCATCTCCCGATGCGGCCTGGGCTAATGAGCCGCAGGTGTTCAAAGCGGCGGAACTTGCGGCATGGGACAGGACAGAAGTGGCGGGAGGCAAAGGCGTTCTCGCCGGTAAATTCTCCTACAACCGCAATGACCAAAAAACCTTTCCTCTTTACGAAATCGGCTGGATGACGCTTGCCCCCGGCGCTTCTATCGGCTTGCATGCGCACACCGGTAACGAAGATGCCTATATTATTGTATCCGGTGCCGGCGAGTTTGCGGGCACGGACGAAAAAGCGCTTCCTGCCGGCGAAGGCGACATTACCATAGCCCGCCACAACCAGAAGCATAGCCTGTCAAATACCGGCACGACGGACCTTGTCTTTTTGGACATCGTAGCAAAATAAGGGCAAAAGCCGCCATCCCCTTTCACCGCCGCGGAACCAGCGCGGCGCGAAAGGTCGCTGCCTGAAAGTTTTATAATGATAAAATGCATACTTGTTTTTTTGGGAGGCGGCTTGGGTGCGCTTTGCCGTTTTGGGGTGACGGTCGCTGTGCAAGGGTTGGCGGCCGCTGTACAACGGGCGGGCGCAATTTTCCCATTTGGTACGCTGGTTGTGAATACTGCGGGGGCGTTTGCTATTGGACTTAGTTTTGCGGCTTTTGAAAGCGCTTTTTTGCCGGCCGGACTGCGCCTTTTTGTTGTTACCGGATTTCTTGGCGGGTTTACGACCTTTTCGGCATATAGCATGGAAAGCGCGCGCCTTTTTTTGAACGGCAGCGCCGGAAATGCAATAGTCAATATACTATGCAATAACGCGCTTTGTCTCGTATGCGCTGCTTTGGGGATGTGGCTGGGGCAGCGCTGATTAACGCCTACTGTGATAAACGTATCACCCCTCCACGCCCGGCGAGGTGCCGCATAAAAACGCAACGTTATTTGCGGCATAAACAAGGCAGGATGTGCCAAAAAGGCCCTCTTGCGTAAAAAAACTTTTTACGATAGAGTGGCAGTATTGGGGGAGCGTTTAACCGGCGTTACCCTAACGAATTTCCCAACAGCCGCTTTGGTTTGTGGGGAATGTTCGCGGTTTTGCAAATCCCTACTGTGAAACCGCATAAAAGCGGGTGGTTTTGTAAAACCCGCATTGTACAGGAGGCGGAATGAGCGCTACAATAAGACTTAAAAGATTCGGAACCAAAAAGAGGCCGTTTTACCGGATAGTCGTAATGGATAAACGCGAGGGGCGTGATAGCAGAACGATTGACGAATTAGGTATTTATCATCCTATCGAAAAAGAAGACAAACAAATTGCGTTTAATGTGGAAAAAGCGCGGCATTGGATAGAAAACGGCGCGTTAGTTTCGGATACGGTGCGTTCGCTGTTCAACAAAAAAGGTGTTGCGCTTGCGCGGAAAAAAGGCGCATGTGAAGCGTAACGTCCATACATAACAGAGACAATTGTGGAAGAAGAACTAATAAAACACATAGCCAAATCGCTCGTTGCAAATCCCGATGCCGTTGTTGTAAATGTGATAGATGGTGAAGGCTCGGCGGTTTTGGAACTTACTGTTGATGAAAATGACCTTGGTAAAGTGATTGGTAAACATGGCCGTGTAGCAAAAGCAATACGCACAATACTGCAAGCGGCAAATGTCAAGTCCGGCAAACATATTGCGTTGGAAATTCTAGATTAAGGAAGCCGCGCAAGGCTTTTATGCTGGAAGAATTTGTTACCGCGCTGGTAGGCCATCCTTTTGGCTTAAAAGGTTTTGTAAAAATACGCGGGCTTT
>JAIRPM010000161.1 GCA_031257075.1 Spirochaetaceae bacterium | reverse complement strand
CAAAGTAACCTACCAATTAAATTACGAAAATAGAGGCGAATACAACACGGAAAATGCGCCTGCTTATATAACCTTTCCTGTTGATACTGTTGTGCTGCCACAAAAACCTGTGCGGCCCGGCTGGAGCTTTGTTCGCTGGGACACGATGCCGTCCGGCTCCGGCACTCAGTTTGCCGGAAAAGATGTTGGGAGTAACGTAACTGTGTACGCTATTTGGGAGGTGGAGCAGACGCAGACAAGCGTATCACCGGCCGAAGACGGCGGCGGTAAATATCGCATTACCGTGCCTGTTACCGGTTTCTACCGTATAGAACTGTGGGGCGCGCAAGGCTGCGATGTGGAAATTTTTAATGGCAAAGGGTATGGCGGCCGCGGCGCATACGTCAAAGGCAATATTAGACTGGAAGAGGGCGAAACGCTCTATCTGTACAAAGGCGGCGCGGGACAAACTGCGGACGGCGCATTTAATGGCGGCGGTGCGGGCGGTATTGGGCAAGAGGCAACGCAAAAAGGCGGCGGCGGCGGCGCTACCGATGTTCGTGTCATAGACACCGAAGGAGCGGAAGGGCTTGCTTCGCGGATAATGGTTGCCGCCGGCGGCGGCGGCGCATGCGATGCTCGCTGGACAACCGGCAATGGGCAGACCGGCCCAAACATTCGCTGGAATGGCGGCGGCGGCGGCGGAGATAGTTACAAAGACGGCGGTCATAATTTTAGCGGAGGAAAGGGCGAGGGCGTGTCTGCCGGTAACGGCGGCGGACAGATGTATGGGGGTTCCAGCGGGGGCGGGACAATCATTTGCAACGGCTTTTTTGGCACCGGCGGTGCTTTTGACAAAACGGTGGCAGAAAATGGCGGCGGCGGCGGCGGCGGCTGGTTTGGCGGCGGTGCTGCCGGACAGATAGGGACAAATGGCGGCGGCGGCGGCGGTTCTTCGTATGTTTCAGGCTATCCGGGCTGTGTTGCGACAAGCACGCCCGATGGTTATACGGTAAAGACAGGTGCCACCGATGTAGAGAGGTCTGCGTCATGGACAAACAAGATGTTTTCTCATATGGTTATGCGCTCAGGCTATGATGAAATGCCGAGTCCTGAAGGCGATGTGGAAACAGGCCATAGCGGGCCGGGATATGCGCGTGTTATCTACCTGGGCGAAACCGATATACTCTAAGGAAGCGCTGATTTATTCACTCAGGAATTAGCCGGTGTTGCCAACGCATAGAGCCTAGAACTGCTGCCCTTCAAGCCGCTGAAGCATATCATAGATAACAGTGTTTTTGATACCAAAATTCAGATATTCGTGGAGCGTATCGAGTGCGCTTTGCTTGTCATCCAGTTGGAGATAACATTCCACAAGTTCAATATAGGCACGATGGTTTTTAGGCTCGTTAGCAAGGAGAGAACGTAACGAGCGTATTGCGTCATCGTAGCGCCCTTGTTCCCTGTCAACAATTGCAAGGCCGAGCATTGCATACGTATCAAAATCAATACTCAGAGCCCGGCGGTAATAATCGATTGCTTTGTCGTAGTTTTTAAGCGTACAATAAGCATCGCCGGCACGTGTCAAAATCACTTTGTTCTGCGGGTCTGTTTCCAAAATGCGGTTCCAGTACTCAAGTGAACGGGCCGGTTGATTAAGGCCGCGAAAACAATCGGCAAGGCCAAAAAGGGCGTAAAAGTTGGAAGATTCGCGCTGAATAACCGCGTCAAAATAAACGATGCCATCTTCAAATGTTTTCAGTTTGCGGTGGCAATTCCCTATAGATGTAAGAACACGAATATCTACATTAGACATAGTGCGCCGTTCCAGCATACGCTCCCAGTAATAGAGGGCATCGCGGTATTCCTTGAAATCATAATGCAGGTGCCCCAGCCCAATTATGGCATAGGGGTTATATTTATCAATTTCAAGTACTTTTTGGTAGACAAATTTTGAATTTTTAAAATCGCGCAATTTGCGGTAAGCATCGGCAACGCGGGTAAGTACGGTAATATTGTTAGGGTCATGTTCCAAATATTTTTCCCAAATGTCTATTGCTTTATGAAATTGATTGAGTGCTTTGTAACAATCGGCAAGCCCGAAAAGCGCATAATTATTACCCGGATAATTTTCCAGGCAGCGCTCATAGTATTTAATGGCATCGTGGAAATGGCCATGTTTGCGGCAAGCGTCACCCATCCCTACAAGCGCGTAGTTGTTGATTTTGTCTATTTCAAGAATCTGTTGAAAGCACTCGATTGCTTCATTCGTGGAATTCTCTTTAAGAAACTGATAGCCGCGTTTTGACAAACTGGAAATGTATTCAGGATGGAGGATGGGCGTATCATTTTTAGGAGGGGTATTAGTGGTCATTGGCAGTATCTCCTAGCATTCCTTTTATCAGTATCGCAAATTCCATGCTTAACTCCGTAATTCTTTTTGGATTGGGCGCAAGTTTGTACATACGCAAAGCATCGAGCAAACGGCCATGCGATTTGTAAAAATCTCCAACCCGCGAAAGCCCATCGGAATAGCCTGTTGTCATAAAAATGCGGCGGGCTTCTTCAACATCACCGGAATTAAAAAGCATATTTCCTTTCCGGTTGAGCGTAACCTTGCGGTCCGGGGCGCAGGGGGAAACCGTTGTTTTAACAAAAACGGCCTCGTCTTTGTGTTTTTCAAAAAGTTTCGCTATATCCATACAACCTCTACTATTGAAACAATGTTAACGCTCTATAGCCAAAATAGAAAAAAGGCGCGGCAAAAGCAAGCGAGTCTATCGAATCAAGGATGCCGCCGCGGCCAGGCATTACGCCGCCCGAATCTTTCACACCGGCTGAGCGTTTCATAGCCGATTCAACAAGGTCACCTGCTTGTGAAACAAGCGCCGTTCCCATCCCCAAAATCAACGCGGTGGCAGGCGGAGACAGCGCAGAAGCATTAAAAATTTCAGGAGCAAGGCGTAGGCTGACAAAACTTACCGCAAGCGCGCCCAGGAGTGAACCGATATATCCGGCAATGCTTTTATTCGGACTTACCGGAATGATGCCGCGGTTGTTCCGGCCCAAAAGTACGCCAAATGCCCAGCCAAAAGAATCGCTGACAATAACCGTCGAAAGATAGAGCGCAAAAAGCGGCGATGCTGCCGGCATACTGTTCAAAAGAATAGACCAAGAAATAAAAAGAGAAGGGTAAAAAAGCACCGCTAAACCGCCCGCGACACGTTCCATATATACATCCAGCATAGGGCCATGGGCAACAATGCCCCGTCCCAAAATCCAAACGGCGAGAAGCATAACAACACATACAGGAACAAACAGCGATATACCAAAAGAAACAGAGGCGGTTAGCGCAAGCGGAGGAAAAAAGCCGTAAACAAACGCTTCAGTCTTACGCAGCCAAAGCCCTTTTTTGTAGAGGATAACGCTCAATTCCATTGAAGCGAGCGCGGACAAAAGCGCGACAAGCAAATTTACGGCAAGATGATTTTTATAGGGCAGAAATACAACGATGCCTAGACAAAGCGGAAAACCAATAAAAAATACACCCAAACGCGCAAGGATTTTTTTCATCAGTTCTCCAAACGGGTTTGAATCAGTTTGTAACGGCCATCGGTGTCCCGTATCCAGTTAATGTCGGCAACAACAATTTCACCGGGCCCGCCAAAGTCAAGCGCGACTGTCCGGCCGCCGCCTATTGCCTGCGTTTTTGCCGATGCCGCATTGGAAATCCATAAACGAACGCCGTTTTGCGCCTGTATGTTTAGCACATCGCCTTTTACAAAATAGCGCTCATTCCGCCCCTGATTTGCTTCACGGAGTATTTCCCAGCGGAACATGCAATAACTTTGAAAGCGAATTTCCAGCGTAAAAGGATACGGCGTGTTGCCGCTGAAAAGCGCTTGCGAATTAGTTGCGGTATTGCTCTGTGCGGCAAGCGCGGCAGTCTCAGCGGGCAAAACATCGGAAACAGGCTGTGCGGCCTGTTCGCCAACGGCATCTTTAGGCGCATCCAGCCGGACAAGTACGCCGTTTTCAGGTTTGTTGGGTAAAAAGTCTTGCACGAGAATTTCAAGTTCACTCTGGCCATCCCCGTTTACATCCGCTTTTGCTGTATCATTCAATCCTAGTAAAAGTTCGCCCGAAGGGGTAGAAAAGGTGATAATATCGCCGATTTTTTGGAGTATAAGGCTCCAATCACTGCCGCCGACTTTTACTGTGTCTCCCAGATAGAGACGCTGTTCAAGGAGGCCTTCTGAAAGTTCGTGGACAACGGCGCGGCGCTCGGCGCGGGCATTTATTTCTGTTTTTCGGGGTTTGCTGACAAAGTAAAAAACAAGTCCAAAAATAAGCGCGCCGGCAAACAGGCTGGCGACAAGCGCGATGGTGATGCCCGGCGCTCTAGACGGTTCGCGGAGCAATTGTTCGACAGGAATAGGCTGTTCTTGAATTTTGTGCATCCGGTATTGAGCCTGTAGTTCTTTGCCATCGAGAGCGAGATATTCGCCGTAATTTTTCAAAAAGCCGATAAGATAGGCTTCCGCCGGAAACTGGGAAAAATTGCCTTCTTCCAGTGCTTCGATATAGCGGCGGGCTATGTTCGTTTCTCTGCTGACATAGTCAATGGAATAGCCTTTTGCTTCCCGTGCCGCCTTTAATTTTTCACCTATGATAGTCATGTTTTTTCCTGTTATCTGTCTCTGAACAAAAAGTTGTTATATACATTGGCCGAAGCCGGAGAGTCATAAATAAAACGCGCTTCTGGTATCCCCTGATTTACCTTGACATTAGTGAAATCAAAACGTGTAATTCCGCCGGAATAACTTATGCCTTCCATGCGCCGGATAAGAAGGTTTTGCGGATTTATTGCCAGTTGAATTTCTTTGTAGGTCTGTCCGCCTGAACGGGGGCTTAACCGGAGTTTTATAACCATGTCGCCGGCTTCTTCCAACGGAACGGGATTAGGGCTGGAGACATAGGCGGGCGCGTAAGCGCGGCGCATAAACGCTATTCCTGCGGCGGTTGCCATAGAGGGGTCGCGCCCATTGGTAACGGTCTGATTCAATATGGCGCTGAATTCAGGCAGGTACACGGTAAGTTGTTCGCCGTTAAAGACAAGCACCTGATTTGAAGGCTGGGAAAAGTCGATTCGCAGAAATTGCGGCTTGAGATGGCTTATCCGTCCGGCCATTGTATTGTTTCCCTGCCGTATCGCAATGTTTGCCTCGTAGTCTTTGAAACCGCTATAGGTATCCTCGACACGTTTTAGGTAGTCTTCCGCCGTTACGATTTGGGCAAAAGACATAGTAAGAGGAATAAAGAGGCAAAATAAAACAAAAATAGTCCCTTTCATGGTATGCAAGTACAGTGTAGAATACAGAAACGGAATGTGCAAGAGGACTTGTAAATGGTACAGAACCCCGCAGTGTTACTGTTTGTAATAATTTGCCTTTTCCATACCGTGCCGGCTGCCGCGGATAACAGCC
>JAIRPM010000155.1 GCA_031257075.1 Spirochaetaceae bacterium | reverse complement strand
CTTCTTTGTCTCCTCTATGTAAGTAATTCTAAGGCCGCCCCCCAAACTGGGAAGTATTGCCAGCCTTTCCCTCTACTATACTACACTTTGAAAAAAATGTCAAGCGATTTTGTGTGGGTAGTGGGTAGTGAGTAGGCGGTGGCAGAGCGGGCTACGGGTGGTGGCGGGAGGTTGTCAACGAGCGCCCTATTTTAATATCATAGCAATATGAATATACTTTTTAGAAACTTTGCGCGAATGCGCGGTATTTACGCGCTCTTTGCGGTGCTTATGCTTATGGGCGCGTGCAAGAAGGAGAAAGTTGTGGCTGACACATTCGGAGACGGGCTTTTTGCCAAAATTGACACGACAAAAGGTACTATTGTAGTACAACTCGAGTACCAAAAAACACCCCTTACGGTAACGAATTTCGTTGCTTTGGCGGAAGGCAAAATGAACGCCGCAAAAGGGAAACCCTTTTACGACGGGCTTAAATTTCACCGCGTTATTTCACGGAATAACGGCGATGACCAGGATTTTATGATTCAGGGCGGTGACCCTGCGGGAAACGGCACCGGCGGGCCGGGCTATCAGTTTCCCGATGAGTTTGACACAAGCCTGCGTCATTCCGTGCCGGGCGTTTTGAGCATGGCCAACGCGGGGCCGGGTACCAACGGCAGCCAGTTTTTCATTACCCTCGTGCCGACCCCATGGCTGGATAACAGGCATACAGTGTTTGGCCATGTGGTGCAGGGGCAGGAAATTGTCAACAACATTGTACAAGGCGATAAAATCAACGCCATTACCATCATCCGCACCGGAGCCGGAGCCAAAGCCTTCAAAGCCGACCAAGCCGCATTTGACGCGCTTCTTGCCAAAAAGCAGTAATGGTACAGCGCGCGCGGAGGTCATCTTGAGGATGCGCTATGGCTTTTAGTTTTAGACCGTTACGGAATTTCACCATTACGCGGCTTTCTGGAAACAGCGCCAACAATATTGGCGAGCCGCACGGCGAAGCTAACCGTCATGCGCGGCGGGTGCGGACTGCCGTTTCATTTTCACAGGTGGTGTATGCCGCGATACTGCTGTTCCTTTTTATGCCGCTTTTTGTGCTCGTGTTTTATTCCTTTAATGCGGCAAAAGGCACAGCATGGGCGGGCTTTTCGCTTGTTTGGTACGAACAGTTGTTCGGGCACTCGCGTGATTTGTGGCGGGCATTCTGGAACAGTATCTTTATCGCATTCACATCGGCCTTTTCGGCGACCGTCATCGGCACAATAGGCGCTATCGGCGTAAGTTTTTACCGCTTCCGCTCACGCGCCTATATTCAGACTATCTCATTTATGCCGATGGTGCTGCCGGAAATCATTATCGGCGTATCTCTTGCTGTGTTTTTTGCCGGCGTAGGCATCAAACTCAGCCTACTTACCATATTTATCGCGCATACAACGTTCAACCTGCCGTTCGTATTTTTGATGGTAATGGCGCGGCTTGATGAATTCGATTTTTCCATCATCGAAGCGGCGCGGGATTTGGGCGCGAATGAACGCGAAACATTCTTCCGCGTTACCGTACCTGTAAGCATGCCCGGCATTGTATCGGGATTTTTGACGGCGGTTACTATCAGCCTTGAAGACTTCGTAATCACATACTTTGTCGCGGGGCCGGGCTCGTCAACGCTGCCTTTGTACATATATTCGGCAATACGTTTTGGCGTATCACCTGTAATAAACGCGCTGTCGGTCGTTATCATCTTGGGCACCGTAACGCTCTCGTACACATTGCGAAATTTCCTAAAATATATCGCGGCAAAGTAGATTTATGAAAGCGTTGTTTTTTGTTAAACCGCAAAGCCGTGAGGCGGCGGCGGCGGCGGCGGAACTTGAGGCGGAACTTGCCCGGCACAATGTCAAAACCATCCTATTCAGTTGGAATAACAATGAAGCGGAACAGACGCTTAATTTTTCTGACTGTGATGTTGTGGTAAGCCTTGGCGGTGACGGAACCGTGCTTTATGCGGCGCGGACAGCATCGCCGCACAATATCCCCATAATTCCGGTAAACATTGGAACGCTGGGTTTTATTGCTTCCGTAAACCGCGAAGATGCGGCCGGCGTTTTTTCCGCATGGCTTGCCGGTGAATCTGCCGGTAATTATGCGGCAATGGAATCGCAGCGTTTGATGCTGGAAGTGCGCATTGAGCGGGGCGGTAAAATTATTTTTACGGGAAGCTGCCTCAATGACGCGGTTGTGTCTGCGGACGGCATTGCCAAAACCATACGGTTGGATGCGTCCATCGTCCAGCATAACAATGAAAAACTTGAACTCGCGTCCTACCGTTCTGACGGCCTTATTCTCGCTACACCGACCGGCTCTACCGCCTATAGCGCTTCGGCAGGCGGCCCCATCCTTGATCCCGAAACCGAAGATTTGATAGTTACGCCTGTTTGCCCTTTTACCCTGCTCCACCGCCCTCTTGTTATTCCCACCGGCAGCACGCTCAATGTGTCTATACCGCATGAACAACGCACCGGTATTATTCTTACGGTTGACGGCCAAATAACGCGGCTGCTCGAACCGGATGATAACATTCTTATCCGCAAAGCGGCGTTCAAAGCGCGTCTTGTTGCCTCAGACCGTAAAGCTTTTTACAGAGCCCTGCATACCAAACTCGCATGGCCATGCCCGCAAGTACTCTAGAAGGATATGGATACCCAAGCATCGGCGCGGAAAGCGGTTTTGACCGACCTGCCCTATTACTATGAAATTTGCCTAAAAACCGGCAATGCCGGAATGGATGCGAGCAGCCTGTTTTTTGACCCTTTTATGTTGGGGCATTATTTTGCCGCGCCATTTTTGCGCTATGAGAATGGCATTGCGTTTACGCTTGATTTTGACGGCCGGCCTTCCGGTTATAGTATTGCCGCGCCTGACACGGCCGCTTACAACCGCTGGCTGGAAGAAGCGCACCTCCCCGAACTCCGGCTGCGCTATCCGCTGCCGTGCCCTGCCCACAAAATTCATTCGCCTTTTGAAGAACAGATGTACGCGCTTTTTCACAAACCGCATTTTCCCTTTGTTTTCGCCGGTGAACAATGGTATGGCGCTTATCCGGCAAGTCTTCATATCAATTTGCTGCCGGCGGCGCAAGGGTTCGGGCTGGGGCGCTTGCTTATGGATACGCTCTGCAAGGAATTGAGCGGACGCGGCATTCCGGGCGTTCATTTAGGCGTTGATACCAAAAACACCGCCGCCCGTGCTTTTTATCAAAAAATGGAATTCACCCCTCTGTTTGAAAAAGACGGCTGCCTTTTTATGGGAAAACATCTCCTCTGATTAGGCCCGCCTTGCGCGCGCACACCGGCTTTACCAAGCCTAAACAACAAGGTAGACTGTTTGTATGCCATAGGCGGTTACAAAACTTCCGTTTTTAGAGATGCTCTATGGTTTAATCAAGGAGAAACAATGAACTATACCGATTTTGATAAAACATCAAGTTATAAAAAACTAGCCGCGCTTGCCGCGAATTTCAGGGGCAAGGAAATTTTTGCCAAACTGGACGAGGCGCGGGTACGCTCGCGCAATGTGCCGTTTGGAGCAGGGCTTACCTACAACTACGCCGCCAAAAAAGTGGACGATGCGGCACTTGCCGCCCTGCGGGAACTTGCCGCCGAACAGGACTTAATAGGCAAGTACAAACTGCTTCTGGACGGCGAAGTTATGAACACCGGCGAAAACCGCAAAGTACTGCACCACCTTCTGCGGGGGCAGTTGGGCAAGGATGTGCTTTGCGAAGGAAAAAATCTCGGAACGTTCTACAAGAACGAACTGGAGCGTTTTTCAACATTCGCGGCGGATGTCCATGCGGGCAAAATTACCGGTAGTACAGGCAAAAAGTTTACAACGGCTGTACAAATCGGCATTGGCGGTTCGGATTTGGGCCCGCGGGCGCTCTACCTTGCGCTTGAACAGTGGGCGCGCAAAGAAGGCACAGCAAAACTTGCCGCCCGTTTTATTTCCAATGTTGACCCCGATGATGCCGCCGCGGTGCTTGGCGGCGGCGACCTTGCCTCTACGCTCTTTATCCTCGTATCGAAGAGCGGCACCACGCAGGAAACCCTTGCCAACGAACTTTTTGTCAAGGACAAGTTGTCAAAGGCAGGACTGAATCCGGCAAAACACCTCCTCGCCGTTACCAGCGAAACAAGCCCTCTTGCCCGTAACAGCGGCTACCTCGATTCCTTCTATATAGATGATTTTATCGGCGGGCGCTATTCGGCAACTTCCGGCGTTGGCGGAGTAATATTATCGCTTGCTTTTGGGGCGGATGTTTTCAAGGAAATACTAAAGGGCGCGCATGAATCGGACAGGGCAGCGCTCGAACCGGACATTCTCAAGAACGCCGCGCTGCTTGACGCGCTCATTGGCGTGTGGGAACGGAATTTTCTGAACTACCCCTACACGGCGGTATTGCCGTACAGCCAGGCGCTTTCGCGTTTTCCGGCGCACCTGCAGCAACTCGATATGGAATCGAACGGCAAAAGCGTAAACCGCTCAGGCGGCAGGCTGAATTACGCGACAGGACCGGTTGTCTTTGGCGAACCGGGCACCAACGGGCAGCATTCATTTTACCAACTCCTCCATCAGGGAACGGATATTGTGCCGCTTCAGTTTATCGGGTTTGCGGAAAGCCAACTTGGCGAGGATGTTGACGTTGAAGGCTCGGTAAGCCAAACCAAACTGAAGGCAAACCTTGCCGCGCAGATTATCGCCTTTGCAAAAGGAAAAGCAAGTGACAATCCGAACAAGAACTTTGAGGGCGGCCGCCCGTCCAGCCTGATTTATGGCAAACGGCTAACTCCGGCGGCGCTCGGCGCGCTCCTTGCCCACTTTGAAAACAAAGTGATGTTTCAGGGTTTTGTCTGGAACCTAAACAGTTTTGACCAGGAAGGCGTACAACTCGGCAAGATACTTACCAAACAAGTTTTGGCGGCAAAAGGCTCAAGTTCCGGGGACAGCGCGCTGGATGAATACAGCAAACTGCTTGAGGTTTGACAGTGTTACCCCGACACGGTTATGGCGGAAAAACAGACTAAAACAAAACAACAAAAAGCGCGCATTTTCTTAAAAATAGCGCTGGGTATAGGCGTGGTTTGCGCGCCGCTGTTCCTTGCGGCTCTCGTTTACCTGTCGTTTTCTACCGGAAACACCCCTTTCCAAAAACACCGGGCAGCCGGCGGACAGGATTGGTATGCCCAACTCGACAGTTTTGATGAACTTTTTGAGCAGTATCGGAACAATTCCGGCATAGTCCCGCCGGCCGTTTTCCAAACAATACTGGACAAAGCCGAAGAAATAACCATAGGCGCGGAGGCCCGCCTGTCGCTTCTGAAACGCAGGCGGCTGCTGGCCAAAACCGCGTTCCCCGGCACACGCTGGAATCAGCGGGATTTTATTGCCGCTTATCAGGTATCAGCGGAAAAAGCGGCCGCTGATTTTCCTCATTCCGCGCCCATTGCGGCTATTGCTTCGGAAGCCTTGGTAATGAACGCGGGCCTGAATGAAGAAGGCGGCGCTATGCCTGCCTTGACGGATATGAACAGCCTTGAAAGACTGGCGCAGGTAATGCTCGACACCGGCCCGCTTTCTGAAGCGGTGTACCTGCCTTTCGTTTTTTCACTCTATGCATTGAGCGGCGCTTTTACGCCTATAGAAAATGTCCTTACAAACCGGCGGGGAACGGCGCTCTTTGCAAGTGTCGCGCAAAACGCGGCTTTTTATGAAAGAGCGTTCCTTCTTTTACCGGCAGAAATAGTACACAATTTGCGTGAAAATCTTTTAATAGACACAGCGCTTGCGTACATACTAAACGGCAAAGGCGAAGAAGCGCTCCCCTTTATTACGTCCCTCGATATTTACAATATAGCAAAGCCAAATACGCTTAAATTTCTCGCAAATTACTATTACGACTTTGGGAATTTGCTGCTGGCGGGTGAATTGTTTTCACGCTTAAAAGACGCAGAAAGCATTGAAATGGCGGCTTGCGCGCTGTATCTTGCCGGTGAACGAGAAGAAGCGCTCCGTTTTTGGGAAATTGTGCCTTCTTTGAGCGCGCCAAAAAGCGACACCCAACTTCGCGCTCTCTATAACAGCGCATCTCTTGGTTCACTGTTAAATATATATGCAAAAAAAGAATACATATCTTCTCTGGAACAATTGTTTCTTGCGGTACAGGACGATACATCAAAAGAAGGCATAAGCATACCCGCATTGGTTCTTTATACGCGGCTGCTGCCGGAAGAACGCGCTCTTGCTATGCTGCAATCCGAAGAACGTTCCACGCGCTATGCTTTGCTCGATTTGGAATTGTTCAAACGAAACGCGGCACGGGCAGGAATTCCCCGGACAGCGGGAGAAACATGGTTTCTTTTGAACAGGCATCCGGCGGATAAAGATATATATCAGTGGGCCGCATGGTATTTTGAATATCAAAAGCTCTACAGCGATTCTGAATTTCTTTTTCATTTTGCGGAACAAAATAATGTCAGCACTCCGGCGCTTGTATTTAATAAAAGCCTATACGCGATGCGGAATGAAGACTTTAGCGGCGCAGAAAAACTGTTTACACAGCTCAAGGCGGCGCTTCCGGCCGGCGCTTCCGGCCTTTTCCGGCCAAAAGACGGCCCCTGGTCGCTTTTGTGGGCAGCAAACGCTAATTTGGGAATTATCTATGAAGCGCGCCGTGCCGCCGGACAAGCGCTTGCCAATTATGAAGAGGCGGTACGGCTCCTTGAAGCGGACTTTGGGCATGCTAAAGACAGGGCGCGGCTGTATCTGCGTATTGCTCATTGCTATGAAGTGCTGGGACGGCGCCCGGAAATACGCCCCCTTCTTGAAAAAGCGCTCGAACTGGACGGCGAAAATGTCAATGTTCACCGGGCTCTCAACCGCTTAACCACACGGCAAGATTAGCGCCTGAATTGTTAAGGAAGCACTGATGCTCGATTGCATTCAGTGCTTCCCTAGGTTTATTCTATGATTTCGTTGCGAGACCGGTAATATCGTCGTCTTGAACATCAGAAATATCGGCATTAACGCCCAAAACGTCCAATGCGGCTTTAATGACTGTCGCGTATGTTTGTCCTAGAGCAATATATTTACTAGTTGAGCCTTCGTAGGAGAGGATATATGCTATTCCTATTTTAGTGCTGCCTTTGTAAACATAAGTCCATGTTCCCAATTTCGTCCCGCTATATACTACGTCGTCGCCGCCAGATGTTTTTACGCCGGTGATTGTCTTGTCGCCTACTTCAATAGTATCCTTGCCGACTTTTAATGTACCTGACGGGGTTCCGCTCCAACCTTCCCACTCTCCCTGATAGTCAGAAACAATAGAGTTGCCCCCGCCGCTATCATCGTCCTTATCGCACCCCGTTAACGCGAAGACGAAAACCAATGTGAGGACGCTAAGCCCCCACAACGCCGTAGAAGCGAAACCGCCTCTCAATTTTTTGTTACCAGTCATGGTAACCTCCTAATTGGTCCTCGTTGCCTGATAATTTTGTTATCTTGCAACAAAGCCACAGATACACGGCAGGTAAGTTTTCCAGGCTATAGCCTGCCGTGTATCGCATATAATTTCCGCCCTCGTACGAGGAGCGTATTTTCCGCCTTCAACTGAAGGCAAAAAACCATAATTAGTGGACAGCGGACAGTCCCCGTTCTGTTTATAAACCGGTTTCTACCGGTGAGAAAATTTGTTTTAGCCGATATACGTTGTATAGCGCATAGAGCGCCGTTAGAATTTGTATTCCTGTTTGAATGGGCTCTGTCCGCTGTCCAATAGACAGACCTCGCCCCTGAATTATGCCCCGGAGCGAATTCAATATATTGAGAGAGAGAGAGAGTCGGCAGAATGTGCTAAAACTTTAGGCCGCAAAAACGGCATCCTTGGCGGTAATATGCAGGTTGTATAGCCGCTCAGGAACTCTACTTTCTTCATAATAACGGAAATAGGCTATAGGAGGTATGTTTTTTGTGCAAGCCCCCTGTAAGTAGGGGATAGGGGACAGAGGATAGGGGGTAGTAAATTTCGTCCGGTATATCAATTCTACCGCAGAAATCACGTTAGAACTGATACACCGGACAAAAATCTACCCACTACCCACTACCCACTACCTACGCCGGCTGCGCCTGCAACGCGCTAACGCGCTTGCCTTTCAGGCTGCCTTCAAAGGCATCTGTTGTTACAAGTTTGAGCGTTTCGGTCGGGCAGACGCGGACGCACGAGGGCTTGTCCGCAACGCCGGCGCAGAGGTCGCATTTGTTGGCAATCTTGCGGTTTGTGCCGTCATTGGCGACTTCCGCCGTTTCTACAATCTCGACCGCGCCGAAGGGGCAGGCGATGACGCAGTTTTT
>JAIRPM010000105.1 GCA_031257075.1 Spirochaetaceae bacterium | reverse complement strand
ACCTTGCCGGAAACCTGCGCCAGCACCGCCGGATTGCGCGGCTTGCGCGCCTCAAACAGTTCGCCGACACGGGGCAGGCCGCTTGTGATGTCGAGCGCCTTGGTCGATTCTTTGAGTGTCTTCGCTATCGTGCGCCCGGCGGGAAGTTTTTGGCCGTCATCAACTTCAATAATCGCGCCGGAAGGCAGCGGATACGAAGCTTTTATATTGCCTTCGTCATCGATGATGTTAATCCGGGGGCTTTTGTCCTCTTTTTTGCTTTCTTTATCCTCTTTTTTGTCGGTAAAGCGGAATTCAATTACCCGTTTTTCCTCGTTTCCGGTTTCTTCGTCCGTTTTTATTTCGTAGGTAACGTCTTCGATAAGGTATTCATACTGAACATTGCCTCCCGCTTCGGCTATTATCGGGTCGCTGAACGGGTCGAATGTGGCTATCGGTTTTTCCGCATCCAAGAGGTCGCCCGTCTTTGCCAGCACTTCAGAACCGTTGCGGAGTTCTATTTTTTGGTCTTGACCAACAAGGAGGAGTTTGCCGGAATCCCTCAGCAGCATAACGTAAGCGTTTTCCGTAGCGACAACGTCTTTGCCGCCGCGTTTGCAAAGTACGCTGCCTTTGCTGACGCGCTGCCCGTCTTCTACAACTATCTCGTCTTTTGACTCAATCTTGTATTCCTTCATAATTTTGTTGACTATCGCCTGCCCTTTGCGGGTAAAGAGCCAATGCCCTTCGCGGTCGCCGGATTCTTTGCCCAGCACGACATGCGCGCCGGAAATTGAGCGGACATACACCGGATACTTGAGAAAGACGCGATTGTCTTCGCTTATGGTGGTTGCCGCGCCGCCTATATGGAAGGTACGCATCGTAAGCTGGGTGCCCGGCTGCCCAATGGACTGCGCCGCGATGGTGCCGACAGCCTCGCCCACATCCACAGAGCGGTTGGTGGCAAGGTTACGCCCGTAACAGCGCTTGCAGACACCGTGCTTCGCCTCACAGGTAAGAACGGTGCGTATGCGCACGCTTTCGATGCCGGCGGCTTCGATGTCCTTGGCGATGGCTTCGGTTATCTCTTCGTTCATGTCGATGATAATTTCGCCGGTTATCGGGTGCTTTACCTGCTGCTGCGTGTAGCGCCCGATGATGCGGTCGGAAAGCGATTCGGTAATTTCCTCGCCGTCCTTTATCGCGGAGTATTCGGTGCCGTTTATCGTGCCGCAGTCTTCTTCATTAACAACGACATCCTGCGCGATATCGACAAGGCGGCGGGTAAGGTAGCCCGCTTCCGCCGTCTTTAACGCCGTGTCCGCCAAGCCTTTGCGGGCGCCGTTGGTCGATATAAAGAATTCGATAACCGACAGCCCTTCCTTGAAGTTTGAACGTATCGGCAGTTCGATGATTTCACCGCCCGGCTTCGCCATAAGGCCGCGCATACCCGCCAACTGGCGTATCTGGTTTTTAGAGCCGCGCGCACCGGAGTTCGCCATCATATAAATCGAATTGAAACCGTCTTTTTCCGCTTCCAGCGTCTTCATCATAATGGAGGTTAATTCTTCGTTGGTTTTGTTCCATGTATCAACAACGCGGTCGTAGCGTTCCTGCGCCGTTATCTGCCCGTCACGGTACTGTTTTTCGATAAGGTCAACTTCTTTGTTTGCCGCCGCTATCATTTCGGGTTTTTGTTTGGGGACAACCACATCGTCCACGCCTATGGTCGCGCCAAAAACAGTCGCGTATTTGTAACCGGTCGCTTTTATCGCGTCAAGCATATTCACCGTAGTCCACGACCCCTTCTCGCTAAATACATATTCGATGAGAGAGCGAAGTTCCTTGTCTTTTAATTCGTAATTTACAAAGGGAATGTCATCCGGCAGTTCTTCGTTAAAAATAATACGCCCCGCGGATGTTTCGATGTAACCATGCTTGTCCGGCTTTACAGCCTTGCCCAATTTTTCCCAGATGATTTTTTTGTTAGCCGGCGGTTTTGCCCGTATCTTTGCTTCCCATTCGAGCGACTTCGCTTCCACAGCCATAAAAATTTCTTCGATGGACGAGTACAACCTGTCTGTGCCTTTCGCGTTCGGCTTTATCCGTGTAAGGTAGTTGATGCCAAGCACCATATCCTGTGAGGGGAACACAATCGTTTTGCCGTTGGCGGGGTTAAGGAGGTTCTTTGCCGAAAGCATCAGCGTCCAGCACTCCATCTGCGCCGCCTGCGTGAGCGGCACATGCACCGCCATCTGGTCGCCGTCAAAGTCCGCGTTAAACGCATGGCAAACCAGCGGATTCAGTTTGATGGCTTTCCCCTCGACCAGCACCGGCTCAAACGCCTGAATCCCCAGCCTGTGGAGGGTGGGCGCGCGGTTCAGCAGTATCGGGTGTTCACGGACAACCTCGTCCAATATCTGAAACACCTCCGGCTTTTCTTGCTCAACATACATCTTCGCCTTTTTGATGTTGAAGACCACATCTTTATCCACCAGTTTCTTCATTAAGAACGGCTTAAAGAGTTCGAGCGCCATCTTCGTGGGGAGCCCGCACTGCCACATACGCAGTTCCGGCCCTACGGTAATAACGCTCCGTCCTGAATAGTCTACGCGCTTGCCCAAAAGATTCTGCCGGAAGCGTCCCTGCTTCCCTTTGAGCATATCGGAAATCGACTTGAGCGGCCGGTTGGACGCGCCTTTTACCACACGCTTCTTTTTGGAATTGTCAAAGAGGGCATCTACCGCCTCTTGCAGCATCCGTTTTTCGTTGCGGATGATGATGTCCGGCGCGTTCAAGGCGAGCAGGCGCTTTAGCCGGTTGTTCCGGTTGATGACGCGCCGGTAAAGGTCGTTCAGGTCGGAAGTGGCGAAGCGTCCGCCGTCCAGCTGCACCATAGGGCGCAATTCCGGCGGTATAACGGGGATAACGTCGAGTATCATCCACGAAGGCTTGTTGTGCGAATGGCGGAAATTTTCGACAATTTCTATCCGTTTAAGGAGGCGTTTATCGCTTTTTACGCCTTTTTCTTTCATTTTTTCGCGTAATTCTTCCGCCATCAAATCAAGGTCGAGCCCTTCAAGCAAGGTGCGGACAGCCTCCGCGCCCATGCCGGCGGTAAATCCGCCGCCGTACCGTTCTTCCGCCTCGTAATATTCTTCTTCCGTAAGAAGCTGCGCCTTTTTGAGGTCGGTATCGCCGGGTTCGGTAACGATGTATTTTTCGTAGTAGAGTACGGCGCGGAGTTGGTTCATCGGTATATCGAGGAGCAGCCCCATACGGCTCGGCACGGAACGGTAATACCAGATGTGAGATACCGGCGCCGCCAGTTCTATATGCCCCATCCGTTCGCGGCGCACCTTAAAGTGGGTAACTTCCACGCCGCACCTGTCGCAGATAACGCCCTTGTACCGTATCGACTTGAACTTTCCGCAATAACATTCCCATTCTTTGGTGGTACCAAATATTTTTTCACAAAAAAGACCGTCTTTTTCGGGGCGCAGCGTCCTGTAATTGATGGTTTCCGGCTTTTTTACCTCGCCGTACGACCATTGTTTAATCATCTCAGGCGATGCCAGCCGTATCATAATACTGTCAAAATCTTGTATATCGCGCATTTTTTCTCCCTTAGGCAACAAAACTGTGTAGAATTGCAAGGCAATTCCACGAGGGCGACTTGGCCGGCTATAGCGCGCAGACAGGTTGCCCAGTATCTACAGGCAGTATAGCGCAATGGGATGATTTTGGAAAGGGGGCATATTGAGCCAACTTAATCCGAACGCGATACTCCGGCAAGCCTTTGATTTCTGAGGTTTGCCGCATCAGTCTTTCCCTCTTGCCCTCCCGCGCAAACAACTTTATAGTAAAAAACAATGTTAACGACCGGTCGGTAACTAACCGGTTTATGAGGAGTTTTAAGATTATGAAATACAAATTACAGCCGCTGATTTTGGCCTTGTGCCTGATTATGCCTCTTGCCGCCCAGGAAAATGCCGCATCCGCAAAGCGCGTCATTACACTGAATGAGGCAGTTCGTTCAGCGGTAGAAAACAATCTTTCGTTACAATCGGAACGGGTAACCGTAACCGGAAAAAAGCGCGTTAGCGACCTTTCGTGGAATCAATTTTTACCAACGGTGAGCGCATCCGGCTCATTTGGCGGGGGGATTCTTCCTACGGAATCAAAACAGGCAAATATAGTAATAGAAACAAGCGAAGCGATGCAACTCGGCATTGGCGGTCAAATTGGCTGGCAAGGGCTTAATATCGCGCTCTTTGAAGGCTTGCGTAAACTGAAAAAGGACTATGAAGCGGGCGCAATCACCCTTAGCAAAGCGCAAATTCAACTTGAGCGGGACATTCGCAAAGCGTACTACAACATCCTCCTTATGCAGGAACAGATTGAATTGCTGCGTCAAAGTTACCGCAATGCCCAGCGGCAGGAGGACTCGGCGCGGGCTAATTACCGGGCCGGCCTCGCTCCCGAACTCCAGGTTATGCAGGCGCAGGTTCAGCGTGAAAACCTGAAGCCGCAGATGGACCAGGCGGAAAACGGGCTGCGGCTGCAAAAAGCATCGTTTGCTCTGAACATAGGCATCCCCTTTGAAGAAGACTTTGACCTTGAGCCGTTAAGCCTTTCCCCCAACTTTATTCCGCTTGACGCGGCGGAACTGATAAGCCGCGCCAAAAACAACAAACCGGACATCAACGAACTGAAAGCGCAATTGAGCGCGCTACGGAGTTCCCGTAATGCGCTCAAATACCAACTGTGGACACCAAGCCTTAGCCTTAGTTGGGGATTAAACTTGAGCAAAACGCATGCGGCCATCTCGCCCGACCCGACTTCCGCGTCCGGCTGGCAATACCCCGACCCAGCTCTCAAAGACACATTCAGTGTGGGGCTTACGTGGAGTTTGAACGGCCTGCTTCCATTTACCACTCAGTATGAAAATCTCCACAGCCTTAACGACAACATTCGCAAAATGGACATCGGGCTTGCACAGGCTGAACGCGGGGCTGAAATTGAAATTTATACGACGTTATCGAGTCTTGAGCAGGCGCGGGTATCAACGGAAGCGGGGCGCTATTCGGTACAGTTAGCCGAGCGCAGTTACCGCCTGACCAGCGAAGCGTATCAGGCGGGCTTGCAAACCCTTATCGAGGTACAAACCGCCGAACTGCAACTGCGCCAGGCCCGCCTCAATCTTGTTCAACAGCAAGTAAATTTCCTTTCCGGCATTATTGATTTGGAATACACTACCGGCGTGCCTTTTGGTACAATTTTGGGCAACACCTAAGCCGCCGGAGTATGGCATCTGCCGGCGCGGATTTAACCGCGCTTTACCATACACTACAAAAGCCGGTAGACAGCCGGCTTGCCGAATTTGCCGCGCTTTGGGAACATGGCGGCGATAGAGCGCTGTGGCGGGAAATGTGCTTTTGTACATGTACGCCGCAGAATGATGCCAAAAAAGCGGATGCTTCGGCAGCCTCTCTGGATGCTGCCGGCCTGCTCGAAAGCGGCGCGCAAAACAAAATCGCGTACGTATTACGCGCCAACGGTGTCCGCTTCCATAACAACAAAGCGGCCTCTATTTTTGCGAACAGGCAGGTATTTTATCCGCGGACAAAACACCATCTGCAAAACATTATTTCTTCCGGCACTATTTTCCATGCACGGGCTTTATTGGCAGAAACAGTATGCGGCTGGGGATTAAAAGAAGCGTCGCATTTTTTACGCAACACAGGATGGGGCGGCGAACTTTGCATACTTGACCGCCACATACTGCGCAGTCTTGCCGCCCATAATGTTATCGCCGGAATTCCGAAGAATCTGAACGCAAAAACGTATGCCGCTATTGAAGCGGCTATGACGGCATTTGCAAAAGAACTGCGCATTCCGCTTGCCGCGCTTGATTTGGTGTTCTGGTATCAGGCAAAAGGCGAATTGTTTAAATAGAAGCCGGCCGCAGGCGCAGCGCCAGCATGGTAATGTCATCGAATTGTTCCGCGCCGCCTGTCCATTGGGAGAGTACGTTTTTTATCTGCCCAAACAGGAGAGGGAAACTGCTGCCGCGGGGCATTTCGTCTATGACAGACTTCAGCCGTTCAAAGCCGAACATTTTTTTCTTTTCATTAAATGTTTCGATAATTCCATCGGTATATAAAAACAGTACATCACCGGGTTTGATATATATCTCGCGGCGGGTATATTTTGTTGAAAAATCAGCGCCAATAACAAGGTCAGGCTTGGAAACAACAGCGGCATAGGGGTTTTCTTCTACGCTCAAAAGCGGCGGATTGTGCCCCGCGTTGACAAATTCAAGTTTACCGCTGCTCAATTCCAAAACACCGCTCCAGACCGTTACGAACATACCGTCTTCGCCGCTGCCGCAGGTCTGCTGATTTACTTTTTCCATAGCGCGGTCGATGCTGTACCCTGATTGGAGCATATTCTTTATCAATGTTTTCGTTACTATCATAAAGAGCGCGGAGGGAATGCCTTTGCCGGAGACATCAGCAATAACAAACGCAAAATGGTCATCGTCAATATAAAAATAATCATAAAAATCACCGCCGACTTCTTTTGCGGGATGCATTTCTCCGTATATATCAAAAAGATATGCATGCCCTTCAAACGGCGGAAAATTATGCGGCACCATACGCGCCTGCATGTGGGCGGCGAGGCTTAAATCGGCGGTGAGGCGTTTTTTTTCGGATGATGCGTTTTCTATATCATGAATATAACCGCACACGCGGGCAGTCATCGCGTTAAATGCGCGTATACATTGATACGCTTCTTTTGTATCCGCGTTAAGCGGGATTGTTTCGCCGATAGTTTTGCCGTCTATCCGCTCCAAACGGCCGGAAAACCCCTCTATTTGTGCCGCAAACCGTTTAGCAAAAACCGCCGCGCCAAAAACCGCGGCCGCGAAAAAGGCCGCGCCGGCTATGCTCATAAGAACAAGCGCGGTAATTATATCCCGTTTGGTACGCTCTTCAGTATCATAGGCAGCATGCAGTATCTGCTGTTCAAGATTATTCATTGCGCCAAGCATTGCGCGGTCATAAAATACAACGGCAAAACTCCATCCCAATTTGCGCACCGGATGATAAGCAATATATACATTTTTGTTATTATAATTAATCTGAGTATATCCTGATTCCTGATTTATCATTTTACGGGCAAGCGCTGAAAGTTCCGCATTTGAAGCGGCACTGTAATCAGGTGCCTGTATTTTTCCCGAGGCATCAATTGACGCGCCTAATCCGCTTGAATCAAACAAAAAACGCCCGGAAGCATCGAGCATAAAATAATCATTTGCGTTGCCGATTATGCCGCCGGCAGTATTCATAATTGAATTAAA
>JAIRPM010000062.1 GCA_031257075.1 Spirochaetaceae bacterium | reverse complement strand
CTACTCACTGCTTTTTCATTTCATCAAAGTAGGGCTGGAGTTCGGCAACCCATGCTTTGGTGCGCTCCACGGCGGCAGGGCCGTCAACAAAGTTTATGTCAAAGCCCAGTTTCTTTATCGTCGCCTGGAATTCGGAGTCTTCGCATACCGCTTTGAGCGCGTCGGAAAGCGTCTTGACGTGAGCCGCGTTCATTCCTTTGGGACCGAAATAGCCGCGCGGTTTCGCCGTGGTAACGTTTACGCCTTTTTCGACCGTTGTCGGCACATCGGGATTGGACGCGATGCGTTTGTCGTTCACAACCATGAGCGGGATGTTGTCGCCTGACGCCACAACGCCCGGTATTTCCGAAGCGGTGCAGGTTTCAAGTTGAATTTCGTTTGCCAGCGCGGCGGTGCGGGAATTCGCGCCGCCGTCATAAGGCACGAAGACAATGTTGTCGTAAATGCCGAGTTCGCGCGCGATGCGTTTTGTGTCAACCATGTTGACCGTCTGCGCGCCGACCGTCCCCCAGCGGAGTTTTTCGCCGGGATGTTCCTTGACCCACGCGACGACATCTTCAATCGACTTCCAGCCGTTCTGCGAAGCGGCGGTCTTGTTCGTGCAGACAAGATTGTAGTCGGAAACCACGAGCGCGATTGTCGTCAATTCTGACCAGAGCGGCACGTTGTCCTGCCCGCTTTCAAAGTAAGCGAGTACGTCCATCGTGTTATGCGTCATAATCGTGTACCCGTCCGGCGCGGAGTTGAAGGTTCGTACCGCGCCCGTGTAGCCCGCCGCGCCTTCCGTGTTTACGCCGACAAGCGGCTGACCTCCCGGCAATTTAATCGCCTTCATCACGGCGCGGGTAAGCGTGTCTGAACCGCCGCCCGGCGCGTAAGGAATGATGCACGTTACCGGCTTTACCGGATACGCGCTTTCCTTTTTTGAACAACCGGCTGTAACAGCCGCCGCCGCGAGCGCCAGGACTGCCGCCCCGGCCGCCGCCCACACAAAATTTTGTGCGTTCTTTTTCATTTTTTCCTCCATATTTCAAAACCCGGGGAAACCGCCGGTTTCCCTAAGGTAAGGACACATTCAGCACTTGGGAAAACACCGCCCATACAACGATGTCCAAAATCACCGCGTAAACCGCTATCAGAATACCTTCGCGCGCGAGCGTTTTGCGCGGCACGGCGCGGAATCCTTCGCTGTATTTTTCTTTGCGCCTGAACACGAGCGTCAAAAAAACTATCAGCAGGAATGTCGCAACGAAAAACCCGATGCCGTCGCGCAGCCCCGTCCGGTATTTAAGCAGCAGCGTCAGTTCGAGGAGCAGCCCATACACGGCAAGCGCGCCGAGCGTGCAAAGCACTTCGCGGGTAAGCGCGAACTCAACCTTCGAGCCGGAATTCCCTGCGGAACCGCGCTTCGTCCAATGAACCGCTTTCAGGACGAGTACCGCGGAAAAAAACGCGAGAAAGCCGCCGATAATGCGCACATACACGTCGGGGCGCACGAGCAGCCCGCCGTCTCCGGTACTCACGTTACCGGTAACAATATCGCCGGTAAAAAGCACATACACACCCAGCGCGAGCAGCGCCAGCCCGATAATAAAATCATTCACCGATTTTAAGCGTTTTATTTCTCCCATCGTTATCCTCCTTGAATTCAACTTTTATCGGCGGGACGGACTGCGTACCGCCGCGATAATATCGTCAACCATTTTTTGCACGCCGTACTCAGGCGTCCAGCCCAGTTCGTTTTTTGCGCGCGAGCAGTCAATGCTCCACGTCTTGTAGCCGGAAACAACCGCCATAATATCGTCCACAGGCGCGTAGGTAAAAACCGCGTCGGGTATTTTCGTTTTGATGTATTCGACCATTTTGTCCACGGCGATGTTTCCCGAAGCGATGTTGTAAATTCTGCCCGGCGCTTTTTCCGCGTCCGCAAGGGCAAGCAGCGCGGCAACCGCGTCTTTGATATACACCACCGGATACGATGTGTCAGGTGTAACTTCTATCGCGTACGGCTCGCCTTTCGCCGCTTTTTCGGGAATCAGCGACGTAAAAAGCGATGCCGACCCCGCGGCAACGCGCCCCGGCCCGGTAACGGCGGCAAAGCGTACCGCGCGAAAATCCAGCCCGTTACGGCGGACGTAGAGCAGCCCCGTCTCTTCGGCGGCGCGTTTGGTAAGGCCGTACCAGCCGTCCGGTTCAAGCGGCACATCCTCGCGGATGGGCTGAGGCAGCCCGCGCCCGTATACCCCGATGGTGCTTGCAAAGACAACGCGCCGGCTGCCATGCGAAAGCGCCGCTTCCAGCACATTATAGGTGCCGCAAAGATTTACCGCGATGGCATCCGCCGGATTGCGGTCGCAGCCGGCAGTGAGTATGCCCGCAAGATGTATGACGGGGCCGCTTCCCGATTCGGATGCGAGCCTGTCAACAAGCGCCTTGTCGCGTATATCGCCCCGCACAAAACGAGCTTTCCCCTCCCAGCGTTCAAGAACCTCGTCTCTGGGCGCGTTAAAATCAAAGCACAGCGCCTCGTCACCCCGCGCCAGAAGCGCGTCAACAAGACTCTGCCCCAAAAATCCGCCCGCTCCGGTTATCAAATAGGTCGTCTTCATATTTTAATAGTATGATATCATACGTCATACGTCTTGTCAAGTACTTTTCGTGCTTTTTGTAAAAATTCTATGATTTTTTATGGGATATATCAGCGTTTTTCCAGCACTGCCGGCATATTTTTAGCCCAGCGGACAAGTAGCAATTCGCCCGAAGGTTTTTTGAAACAAAAGGCGATAGTCCCCGGCGGCAGTTCACCCTTCCCCGGCCAATCGCGCAGGTATTCAGCGCCCGCTATCGCCTTTATCAGTACGCCAAACAAAGCCGCTCCTTCGCGTTTTTCATAATCGCGGTAGGCAATTCCAAAAAAGTCTTCAGAATCAATTGTTTTAGGCGTATGCGCTTTGACATAACTCTCGGTAAGTTGGTACCAGACAATTGCCCGCGCCCCTTTTGCGGCAAGAAGCGTAAGCGTTTTTATAATAGTATCGCCCAGTTTTTTCTCCGGTGTCCGCCATGGATAATAACCGGCTACCGGGAATCCTGCTTCCGTTACCCATATATCACCGGTAAAACCCAGCCCGCGCACCTGTTTTTCAAACTTTTCATAAACGGCAAGCACGGCATGGGGATTACTTGCATAAGGATGCACCGAAAGCCCGTCAACATTTTCTAGTGCGCCGGCTTTTTCCATACGGGCGATAAATGAGGTCGGCGAACGGAAAAACGCGCCGGCTATGACATACGCGGCAGGGTCAACTTCTTTAATTTTTGCAGCGGCAGCTTTGGAAAGCGCGAAAAAATCTTTTGCGGGACCGTTCCAAAAACGGATAGATACATTCGGTTCATTCCAAATTTCCCAAGCGTCAACTTTGCCTTTGTAGCGCCGCACCGTTTGCTCAACATAGTTAAGATAGAGCGGCAGATGTTCGGGCGCTATATAATCCCGTGTTTTATTGTTTTTGTAGAGCCAGCGATTATCAAATGCCAAAATAGCAAGTATCTTGCGGCCCGCTTTTTTGTTTTTTTCTACCAAAGCGTCATAGTATGAAAAATCCCATTCGCCCCGCCGCGGTTCTATCCGCGTCCAATAAAAATCATTGCGTATCCACGTCATCCCCAGTTCGTCCATAAGCGCGTTTTCACCGCGCGCGTCTTCCGGGGACAGCCTAGGGGAGCCGGCATGGCAGGTTCCCGCTATGTCATACGGGATAATCACCCGTTCAGGAAATGATGAGGGGGTAGTGGCGCACGAAACCCAAAATAGCGCGGCCGCGCCGTAAAAACACTTGTATTTCATAGTAAAATTACCGTCTATGAAGCCGGAAACCTGACATCGGGTATAGCGGCTTTCGACTCGGCGGCAGCTCTATTTTCGGCTTTTATCGCGTCATAGACTTCCTGCCGGTAAACCTTTACTGTTTTTGGCGCGTCTACGCCAATGCGCACCTGGTCGCCGCGTATATCAATTACCGATACTACGATAGTATCGCCGATAACGATTTTTTCATCCGGTTTTCGCGTGAGTATGAGCATTATACGCCGTCCTTTGAAGAAACGGCGTTTCCCGCAGGCGAATGCGCTGCCAATTCTTCCATAATGTTATGCTTTACCTTCCAGCGCGAATCGCTCAAAATCACTTGTTTGCCGCAGCGGGTATCCCGATTTATGATTAAAGGGCCTTGCAAATTTGCCGTCATATTCCCTTCGGCGGGTATGGTAACAATAGAAAACACCAGCGCGTTTTTCTGATTGGTCAGGCCGATTTCCGCCAGTTCGTCATCACTTACATTCAGTTCATAATCAGGCCGGAAAAGGAACGGGCTGACAAGGATAAAACAGAGCGCGGAAGTATCTATGCTTTGCAGATAGTAAAAAGGCTGGCGCTCAGCATCAAGCATAACATAGTCTTTGAGGTGTTCATAACCGAACAAACCCGCCGGTATTGTTATTTTTTGACGCTCATCAACATCTTTGACACCATACGGTTTGGTATTTACTTTCAAAATTGGCTCCTTGTTTTTTATCGTACCTAATTAACGGCGTTTCGTCAAAAGCCCCGCGCAGGCGGCGCTCCCCTACCCCAAAGCGGCAACCGCAGCACCTATAAGAGAGGCCTGGTCTACCGGCGTTACAAGATAATCATAAATATCATAGGAAGCCAAAATAGAACGCAAACGGGCTTCAAATGATTCACGTATGAAGTGATAAACAAGGTAGGTAGTACCTTCAACAGCAATACGTACCGGCGCAAGCGGGTGCGCGGCGTTCATTGTTATGACAGTTCCCGCGGTGAGCGCCGCGCAGAGAAGCCCAGCCCGTTCGGTAATAATACCGGCAAGATACACTGCGGCGGCTATCGCGTCTGTTTCGTCCACGTCAAAAAGAGCGCCCAACCCCTCGCCGGAAAGCGGCGCATGAAGGAATGCATTAAGGTCGCGGGTTTGGAGGTTTTCCATCGCTAGAAATTCGTCCTGCTTTCTGAAAGAAAGGAGCCCGTCATCTACCGCTTTTTTGAACACGCACATAGTAAGCCCACCAAGATAAGCGCCGGCCATTGCTTTTTCCGCTGTGTACGCGCCCGGGCTTTTAGTTTGAGCGTCAAATTGTTTGTCGAGAAGCCCCTGGTAACGGAAGTGAAAATTACCGGATTCGGTAACAATGATTTGCGGGGTTTGCCCTACCCCGCCTAACTTTGGAATGCAAATTTCAGGGTAAGCTATATTGAAACCGGTTCCTAAAATAAGCCCTACAACGGGGCCCGGCGCGGGCGGGCAGCACTTTGCGGGAACCGCTTCCAATTTTGAAGGGCGCAGCGCGGGAATTTGCGCCGCGCCGGTAAGCAGGGTCGCCACCGTGTCGTTAAGCAGTACAATGTGGTCAGGCGTGGGAACACCGCGCCTCTTGAGCGCGGCCTTGAGCCCCGCCCCTACCGGCTTCCCGGTAACTTCCGGCGCGTCAATTTCCTTTGAAAAAGCAAGCGGAATACCATCGCTTTCTTTGGTAATTTCCATAGGGTAAGAAAAACAAAAGCCCATTCCGCTCAATCCGGGATGGGCCTCAAGGAGCGGGGCGCAGACACCGGCTATAGCGTTGTAAAATTCGTCCGCATTGAGCCGGCCTTTGGAACCGGGCATAGGAACTTTGACCAGCCCTTCGATAACGGCCTTCCCTTCCCCGTCAAAATGCACACAGGCGGCGCGGAGATTTGTCCCGCCGGCATCAAGCGCCAGCACTTTTTTCCCCGCCGGAACGGAAGACGGCGGCTTTAAGTATGCGGGAATCATCGGCATATACGAAGATTTTCCGGCAAGCCCTCGTTTCGCGTCCATGAGAAAATCATTGACAAGCGTTTTACTGTCGCATATATCAAAATGAAAGCCATAATAGCGGGCAAAATCCGCCAATTCATTTTTGTTGAATTTCATACCATTCTCCAGTTCATAATTTTCCGCACTTCCGCCGCCGTGCGCGGGTGCGGTTGTTTTAACCTGTTTATATTTTTGATGTTTACCAGCGCGTATAGTTTCCCGTCAATTTTATCCGTTTCCACACCGATATCCTCCGTTACAATACGTTCCGCCGCGGCACGGCAAGCGCTTTCGCTGATAAGAATATCAAAATTGTTTTCATGGGCACAGGCAGCGATTTTCCGGGCGCTGTCAAGCGCTCCACCGGTAATACTTAATTCGGTAGCGCCGCTTACTTTTACCAGCCCTGCCGTTATAGAACCGTAGTATATCCCCATGTTGATTTTTATCCGCAGAGCATTGTTGGGCTGGTATTTGTTGTATTGATAAACCGCATGGCGGATAAGCAGGGCGCAGCGCAGGCAGTGGTAAACACATCCTGGGGAAACACCGCTCAAAGCGCCATCAGTCCAAAGGGCAAAAATTTGAGCGTCCATATGGCTGTCGATAACGCCTTCGGTTTTGCGGACATAATTTGAGACAATAGCGTAAAATTTTGCCAAAAGCGCGATAAGGCGCTTGCCGGAAACAAGGTAAGATTTGCCTTCCCAGTTTTCAATTTCAATAAACATAGCGCACGCGGCACGGCGTTCCTTGTCCAGGCGGACAGGCACAGGCGTTTGCGCGTTCAATTTGTAAATCCGCCGTATTTCGCTGTTGTGAAGGTTTTGCGAAAGTTCGTTGACACAGCCGCTCAATACGCCGATTTCATCAGGGCTTTCTACCGGAATAACATCAGGATAGTTCCCTTCGTTCAAATCACGCAGCGCCCGCGCAAGCGCGGTAAGTTTTTCACAAATGCGGTTAAAAAACACATAAAACAGGATAAAATCGACAACTATGAGCATAAAAGCAAAAACTATCAATTTTTTCACATCCTCTTCGGAAACAACGATAACAGCGGGCAGCCCCGCTACCGGTATTTTGGCAAAGGCTATGTATAAAGTGAGAACGGCAAATGGAAACGCCAAAAGGATGAGCGCCGTCGCGGCAAGTTTCGCGCTCAAAGGCTTCTGTATGAAAATTGTGTCCGTGTTCTTCATATTATTTTTTTCAGTATAGATAATATCGGCGTTTTGTGGCAGTGGGCGCGGGCGCGTCAGGGGCCTTGCTACTCATTATCATGTTTTTCTCGTCTCTGACATCATATAGCAAAGGTTTCTTCTACTCCTCCCGAGGCAGTTCACCATCATAGTTGTTCTTGCATCGAATCTGTTACAAAACTGATGCCTTCTTTTGAATTGGCGCTGATGGTTAATGTTGCCTTTGCGGACACGTTATTTGCGCCATCAAAATCTCTATACTGTCCATCATAACGGACTGTAAACGGGATATAAGCGGTGCCGTTTTTTATGCGCACATCTCTGTTTTCCGCCCAGCCTATGCCGTTTTGAGCAATCTTTGAAGACGGCGGGAAAGTTATCAAACTGTTGTATGATGTGGTCCATCCTGCAATGTAGTAATCGTTCCCATTTATCTGAAGCCGCAGATAAAACGATGACGCATAGGGTATAAACTGGGCTTTGATAGTATCCGCATCTGGGTCAGGGCTTTCGGGATTGTCTGAATAATACAAACTGTGTTTTGGATTCCATTCAAAATAGCAAGTCTTTTTACTTTTCGGGATTATCCCTTCACGTATACCAAATATTAAAAGAACTAAATATTATGTCACTATACTATAACGGACAACAAATAAGAAGGCCCTATCATAATGGGGTAAAGGTTAATGCCTATTATAACGGCGTAAAAATTTGGAATGACACCATGGATCTGCTATGGGTTCCTACTAATATCCCAAACTTGTCGACATCCTCTGCTGGTATGTCAGTATCAAATAATAAATTTTATGTCTCAGGCTCTGGCGCATTCTATGCTCTTAATGATGATGTAAATTGGGTACTAGCTAATAGTAACGCTATTAGCCCAGGAAACTTAAATCTTGCAACTCCTACGAGAACTTCGTCCATGTGTGTAGGTAGCGATAATATCTTATATGTATCAGGAACTAATATCAATTATATTGATACTACTACCGGGAGGCCAGTTAGTATACGTAGTTCGGGCAATAGTGAAACATTTTGTCTTGGTCCAAATAATATATTATATCTTTCAGGACAAAATAATGGGATTAGAAAAATATCCAATTTAGTTGTATCCAATACAAATATAACAACTGATTGGCCATATTGTTTTGGCGTCCTCGGTAATAATATGTATTGCTCATTTAGTATTCAGGGAGGTACAACGAGTTTAGGAATACATAAACTTAATACATCCAATGGAAATTGGTCTCAAATATCTGGAACAACAAATTTTTTGGCGGCAGCTACTATGCCTGGTTACGACTCAACAAACAATATGTATATGGGTGGTTCTAATCAGGAGATATAACAGTACCCTCTATATACAAATTAGTAGGTTCAACCTGGACACCTTTTGGTATGAGGAATAATACGGTTAAATGTCTGGGTTTAGGTCAAGATGGGCACCTTTATGCAGGAACAAATTCACTCAATGGGATTTTGAAACTTGAAAATGAAAATGATTCAAATAGTTGGACAAATTCCACAATTGGAACTTCGATTGAATCGAGAACCTGCTTAGCACTTGTTATGGGCCCAGATGGTCATTTATACGGTTTAATGCAATCAAGAGGTGTATGGCGATTGGATCGTCAGGGATCATCTTATCCATAAAAAACTGCTCCAATATACCTTAAAACAATATAAAAATGGACAGCAAAGATTTTGAAAAGGTGCATAGTCCAGTGTAACTAAATTCCAAGCTTTTTGATATATTATGGGTGCAAAATTCTCCATGCTGTTTTTAACAGAGACCAGCCTAATATATCATCTTCGTTTCTTGATTTCCCCCATTCGATGATGATATTTTTATACTTTGTAGGAATTGGTTGATTTTTGTCACAATCAAAGATATGCTCGGCATTTCTTGGAGGTTGTAAAGTAATTGCAAATTTACCTAAATATTCCCCGGAGGATGTTTTTAAATGTGCATGAGCCGGATTCGTTTTGTCTCCTAAAACACCATGATCTTCTGAATATACTTCAATTATTATTCCATAGCCATCTGTTTTTTTACAAACAGTCGCCATTTCTTGAAGACGTTCAAGTTGTTGAGCCTTATAATAAATCTCCTCACATTCTTTTTCTGTAAGTTGGTTCATATTTCCTCTCTAATACTATAATAAATTATTTCAATTTGTTCATGCTGCCTTCCTCAACACCGCTTGCCTCAGCAAAGTATCAAAAACGGCCGGATTGCTCCGGTTGTTCTGCCTGAAACTCATCTCGTCAATATAATGCTGCATATACTTTACGCTGTAATGGTGGTGTGTCCCGACATATTCCCGTTTCACCAAACTCCAAAACCCTTCTATGCCGTTTGTATGAATCCCGTTTCCAGCGCTGTATTGTCCTGCCGAATGATTCACCGATACGTGGATATAATTTTTCTTCGTTTTCTTATCAAGAATATTATATCCGCTAAAATCGTCGCTGGCGACCGTTGTCCCATCTTTGCACACCGTGTCCAAAACTGAAAGCAGTTGTTTCCCAGTTAGTTTTTTTCCTTCCTCATCGGGAAGCATTACCTGGGCATATACCTGCGTTGAACTTCGTTCTTTCACACCGACCACCGGGGCTTTTTCGTTCCCCGCCCCGCTTGTTCTTGGGCTTTTCGGAAAGCGCAGGGTTGCCGTTCTCATCGAATTTACCGTTTTCTTTTCTCGGTTTCCCGCCGATGTAGGTCTCGTCGATTTCAACAAAAACTTCAAATGTTTCTTTCATATCATGGTTTCCCATTGCTTCTCTGATTTGTTTCAGCATCCGCCACGCTGTTTTATACGTTACACCAAGTTCACGCTGCAACTGGCAGCCGGAAATGCCCTTTTTATCGTTGATATCAGGTGTATCGCGTAAAACCATTTCCTCATATCGGTTTTAGATTTCCTGAATATGGTGTCGGCAAATGGCGAAAACGTGTTTTCGCAGGAATGGCAGATACACACTTTTTGCCGCGCCGTGCGGTATAAGTCAACCTTTGAGCCGCAGTGCGGACAGGCCAGAACACCGTTGTATCTGGTTTTGTAGAAGTAGTTTATTGCCGCCTGTTCGGATTGAAACGAATTTACCGCGCTCGTTTTGCGTAACGGTTCTGAATCGCGTCAAGTTCTTTACGCATATCGTGTCCCAGCGTTTCTAGTTTGGCGAGTTCGTCATTGCGGATTTCGCTTTTTAGGCGGGATAGCGTTTCGCGGATGTTGTGCGCCGTTACTTCGTGAAGCGCCGCGCC
>JAIRPM010000040.1 GCA_031257075.1 Spirochaetaceae bacterium | reverse complement strand
GGCGGTACCGGCTATGTGCTCGGCTCCGTATTCGGCGTACTTACACTTGCAATAATACAATCGCTTATCATGTTCAACGGCACCATCAATTCATGGTGGACAAAAATTACCATAGGCATACTTTTGCTCGTCTTTATCGGACTGCAGCGCGTCATCGTGGCAAGCGGCGGCAAAAAAAATGGCGGGTAAGAGAGAGCGGCCGCGTTTTTTAGGGCGCGGCTGGCGGGTATTATCGTTTAGTTTCCGGCATAGTATACTAAAAGCATGAAAATTAAATTTTTACTGGTGCTGGCGGCATTCGCCACAACACTAGGCTGCGCATCTAAGAAAAACGGCGCAGTGTCTATTGCTGTGTTTATACCCGGACAAATGGCCGGCTCTACCATATATGCCCAACTGGGTGCCGGCGCGGAACGCGCGGTCGCGGAATGGAACAATGGGCATAAAGGCGGGACACCCGCACACATTGTTATTGTTGAGGCCGGTTACAATCAGGCTGAATGGGAAAGCAAACTAACCATACTTGCCGCCGGCGGGCAGTACAACCTTATTGTTTCATCCAACCCGTCGATGCCTTACTTTGTAAGCGCAATAAGTGAAAAGTTTCCTGCGCAACAGTTTCTGCTGCTTGATGCCGAACTTGCCGGCAACCCGAATGTGTACACTCTCCGCTATAACCAGCATGAACAGGCATATATGGCCGGCTACCTTGCGGGGCTTTTGAGCGAAGGCGCGCCGCGTATCGGGTTGATTGCCGCGCAAGAATATCCAGTTATGGATAATGTGATTAAACCGGGATATCTTGAAGGCGCGAATGCCGCCGCCGCCGAATTCGGGTTTGCGCCCTTTGTGCTCGACTACCGGATTGTGGGGAATTGGTTTGACGCGCAAAAAGCGGCCGAATTGGGCGCAAGTATGGTCGCAAGCGGTATTAAAGCGATTTTGCCCATTTCCGGCAGCGCCAATGAAGGCGCGGTACAAGCGGCGGCTGAAGGCGGAGCAAAAATCCTTTGGTTTGACAGCAATGGCTATGCGATACGGCCGGGCGTCATTGCCGGGTCCTGCGCCCTGCTCCAGGAACAAGCCGTGTATGACAAACTTATGCTTTACTTTGAAGGGAATCTGCCTTTTGGCACGGCCGATGTCGCCGGATTGCGTGACGGCTACCTTCGTTTTGTTGATGATGACCCGCTCTACATTCAAACGGTTCCGCAGGCTATACGCGACAAACAGGCATCTCTTACCAGCAAGATAAAGTCCGGCGCATTGACGCTTGATTAAGAACAGCCGCTTTGCGGATTCTAATTGTTGGTTTTTTCCCGTTCAGCCGCGCTCACACGCATATCGCTGATAACTAGTTGAGGGGTAACTTTTCCGCCAAAATGGTTGCGCGTGAGTTTGAACACGGCATCTACAGTATCGCCTTTTTGCCATTCAACACCGGCCTTGTCTGCGGCATCCCAGTATAGTGCCGGCCATTTGTGCTTGCCCGCATCAAGCGTTAATTTTGCATGCTTCGCTTCCGGCCTCCCCATAAGCGTAATGTCAAGGATTTTCAAACCGCGGGTTAGAAACAGAAATTCCGGCCATCCCCGTCCAAACGGCTCAAAAACATCGAGCATTTTGAAGAGGCCGGGTGTAAGATAGGGCAGCGGCAATTCCGCGTCAATATTTAGTATTTCGCTGCTTTCACTCTCCGCATCCGCTGGGAATTCGAGCGCATAAGCGATGTCTTTGAGCCTGCTGGTAAAATCCGCCCATTGCCCCATCTCCAGCAAAAAGCCGGCCGCGAATTCATGTCCGCCGCAGTCAACGCAAAGGTCTGATATCTGGTTGAGCAGCGCCTGTACATTATAGCCCTGCGCCGACCGTATCGAACCGCTTGCCGTGCCGTCCATCAACGAAACCACAACGGCTGGAATGTTCATACAGGAAGCAAGCCGCCCCGCAACCAAGCCGGTAATGCCGCGGGAAATTTTTTCACTTGCGGCAAAGGCAAGTTTGCCGGAAAAATCGGCGCTGTTTTTTTCGGCAAGGGGCAGGGCAATGTCCTGCGCTTCGGCGGTCGATTTTTTGCGTTCTTCGTTTACTTTTGCGATGTGCCCCGCAAGTTCATCGCGTTTAGCAAAATCGTCTTCGAGTAACAGTTGCACGGCGCAGGACGCATCGCCAAGCCTGCCTGCCGAATTGATAGCCGGCGCGATAGTCCATGCTACATGCCATGCGCCAATCTGTCCGGCAGTCAAATTCAATTTGAACATAAGCGCGGATAATCCGGGTAAGGCTTTTTCATTCAATGCAGCAAGCCCGCGGCGCACAAGAATGCGGTTTTCATTTTCTAAATTCATCATATCGGCGATGGAACCGAGCGCGGTTAGTTGCAAAAAAGAAGTATCTTCATCTTCAAAAAAATGTTCTGTTTTTTGGAAAACAGAACGGAATATTGTGAAGAGCACATCCAGTTCACCGGGCGCTTCTTTTTCATAACGTCCCAGCCGGGACATTTCTTTGAGGCGCACAAGGCTTTTTCCCGCTGTTGACGGAATGCACTGCGAAGCCGGCTCCGCAATGTCAAAAAGACCGAATTCAATACCCTGCCCAAAAATCCGCTTGAGGCTTTTTTTTTGCAGGGGCGCGTCCCATGTATAAATGTGCTGGCCTTCCAGAAAAGCGGGCAGCCGTGTCCGCGCTATGGAAACCGGGTTGCTGCCGGTAAGTATTTCACTCATCGCGCCAATTTCAACCAGGTTGCGGATTTTTTTTAGTTCTACAATCCATGTGTCGTCGTTTCCAGGGCGGCAGTTCAAAAGGCAAATTTGCTGGTTGAAAAGAGAACTTTTTTGCGCAAAATCAAGCGCCTGAATAAGTTTATAGACAACGGCGCAGCCGGCCAGTCCTTGAAAGGGGTAGCGGAAAACACCGTTTTCATCTTTTATTTTGGGGTTAATAAGAGCAAACGCGCCCGGAAGGCCGTTTCGCGGTTCATGGTGGTCGGTAACAATTACATCTATCCCCAATTCACCGGCGCGTTCTATTTCTTTGTGGTTGGTAATACCGCAGTCCACCGTGATAATGAGCGACCCGTAATTATGCGCAAATTCTTCTACCGCATTGATAGAGAGGCCGTAAGGCTCATCACCTACGGGAATACGCCAGCATACGTCAATACCATTGTTTTGCAGATACCGGACAAGCATTGCGGCACCGGTAACGCCGTCTACGTCACGGTCGCCAAAAACAAGTACCTTCCCCCCTTCGTCTTTCAAATCAAGAATTTTTTCAACTGCTTCTTCCATGCCGGAAAGCAAAAAAGGATTATGCAAATACCGTTTGTCATCTTCTAAAAAATAGAGGATGTCCGCCGGTTCAAAAAGGCCTCGCCGCGCCAGAATAGATGCGGTTAGTTTGTCGCATGTGTATTTTTCTGTAATATTGTTCACTAAATCAACGTCAAGTTCTCTCTTGTTCCACTTCATAGGCTAAGTATGCGTTTTTTTGACTGTTTATGCAAGTACAGAACACCCAAAGCGTACAATCCGTTCAAAAGTATCGGGAAACAATGAACAACATCAACAACATCTTTTGGATTTTTTTTATATCACTTTTATTAAAAGATATATTAACGTCAGACTACTCGACAAGGAGGGTAAATTTTTGTATGCTGGATTGGTGCACAATGTTCAGTACTTTGATGCGGCAAAAAAATGGACCATCATACGGCCGGAGTCCTGCAAAGAGAGCGCTGCTATGCTTGCAAATGCCATTGCGTTGCTGCGCGGCGGTCAGCCGCCGCCGCAAATAGGTATAGACAGCCCTGCGCCGGAAGATGAAATAATCATTATTAATTGTGATGAAGGTTCCCGGAAAACCAGTTACTACTGGCGGGCAGCGCCCAGCCGCGTTGAAATTTACGGCCACATGGTAAAAAGCGTTGACGATGCTGCTGCCGATTTTCTTGAAGCGCTCGGCGTAACGGCGGACGGAAACGGCATACCCGCCCCCCATACAGGAAACTGCTATGCGCTGTCACGCGCCCATGTTTATCGGCGTGAATCCGGCAAGCATGAGAACCCGCCGGCATAAACGTGCATTACCGGCGGCGGACAAGCCGTCCGGCAAAAAGGCTTAATTCAAAAAGCAGATAGAGCGGCACAGCAAGCGCGATTTGTGAAATGACATCAGGGGGGGTGCAAAGTGCGGCAGCCAAAAAGATGCCCAAAATAATAGCAGGGCGGGCACGGGCTGCCGCCGCCGGTGTAACAATGCCGGCGGCAAATGCGGCAAACAAGAACAGCGGTGTTTGCAAAAGAATGCCGGCGGCGAGCATAAGGGTGTAAAGTATACTTAAATATTCTTTGAAACTCCAAAGAGGCGCGATTCCATCGCCTGTCCCAAAATTCAGAAAAAACCGCAGTACCGCGGGCGCTAGAAACCGGTAAGCGAGCGCCGCGCCGCTAAAAAAGAACGCCGGAACAATTATGAGAGATACAAGCGTCCAGAGGCGTTCTTTTTTTCGCAAGGCCGGCCAGACGAACAAACCGGCTTGAACAAGGCAAAAAGGAGCGGCAGCGAGCGCGCCTGTCCAGAACGCCAAATGAAGGTATGCGGCAAATTTTTCGGCGGGGCCGAAAGCGTAGAGTTTTATGCCAAGCCTGTCAACAGGAACGGTAAGAAACGCGGCTATTTGTTTGGAAAAAGCAAAGGCTGCCCCTGCCGCAGCGGCAAATACGGTCAGCGCCGCAATAATCCTACGCCGCAATTCTTCTAAGTGCGGTATCCATTCATTTGCGTTGGATTTAGGTTCCGTTTTTTATCTCGCTTTTTGCGGTTTCCGCCGTGTTTTCGCTGTTATCCGGTTTGCCTGTGCCGTTAAACGCCGACTTAAATTCACGTATCGCCTCGCCGGCAGCCTTGCCTACCTGAGGCAGCCGTTTTGCGCCAAACAACACCAGCGCTAAAATTATGAGCAGCGCTATTTCTCCAGGTCCTAAATGCATAAAAATCCTCTTAAAATGCGGTTAAGCATTTCTTTATTTTTACAGAAATAAAAGACTTGGAATAGAGGGATGCGTATTTTACCAGTGTTTCATCATTTTTACGGTGGTATAATTACAATACCGCTCATTAGCCCAATCAACCATCCCAATAAATCCATGGTCAGTCCGGTTTTGAATTGATTTAAGGTATTATATTCAAAAGACAATGATATATGCGGGCTATAATAAGGCAGTATTTCCTGCCAAATAGTCGGCAGTATTGAAATTTTCCAGCCTATTGTTCCCAAAAAATAATTTTTTGTTTCTGTGCCGGCCGGATTTAAACCTTCTTGACTATTGCCTCTAAACTGCCATTCACTCCTGCCATATAGTGTTAAATGAAATATTCTGCCAAATTTTAACGGCCTATAATAGATTTCAACCGGCAGAAAGGAATATTCCATATTTGTATCTGTATTTATTGTATTAATTAATTCTAGTCTTAATAGAGTTACATTAAACCCAATTTTTAAATTTCTTTCTATTAAATCTATTACGCCCATATTGAATTGCCCTTCATAGTTATTATCAGGTATATTATAACCAATGCCGATATCGCCGCGCGCGCTGCAGAATATATCAATGCTATATATATTTTGTACAAAAAATATCGCAATAGAAATCGCAATCGCTTTTTTCAAAACACCGGTATCCATTTCATAAGGGCGCGGCAGTAAACCGCGCAATTTTTGTGCGGCAAACCTTGTGATTTATTCCCTGCGCCGATTGTACCATACCTTGTCAAAGTTCTCTAGGGAAGCACTGATTTATTCAATCGAGAATAAATCAGTGGTTACTTTCCCTGTAGTTGCGCAATGAAATGAGCAACTACAAGAGGGAAACGCTGATTAGAGTCAATTTAATCAGCGT
>JAIRPM010000008.1 GCA_031257075.1 Spirochaetaceae bacterium | reverse complement strand
ACAACTGTGCGTGGCACGTAGGTAACTCCGACAGGACGCATGAGGTTGGCAAGAAGATGGCGAATGAGTTGAACCTGCGCGACATGAGCGGGAACGTGTATGAATGGGTGTGGGGCTGGCATGGCAGTTATTCCAGTGGTGAGTTGACCGACCCGGCGGGTCCCGCTTCGGGTACGTACCGTCGGTGCAAGGGTGGCGCTTTTGACAACGTTGCCGCCAACTGCGCGGTCGCCCATAACGGCGTCGGCCTCCCCTTCAATACGGCCAGCGACTCCGGGTTCCGGGTGCTGGCTGCCGCGCAATGAACGCCTGCGGGCGGCGCTACTTGGATGAAGCATGCTTTCAAACCGGCATCCGTGCCGGTTTGAAAGCATGGAGTTTGCCGAAGGCAAACTCCACCTGAAGCCGTTGGCACAGCGGCATCCGTGCCGCAGGCTTTGCCGAATTGCGTTGGGGTTTGCGTATCGCGTAAAGGAGAAAGGAAAGATGAATGAAGTTAAGGTTGAAGGGAAAGATGTCGTTAGAATGGCCTGTGCTATTGCGTCAAAAATGGACATACCAGATGAACAGAAAAAAACATTTGCAATGTCCATCACAAATAGCATTTGGCCTATTCTCTGCCCTGATGCCGGTCTATTTAGTGAAAAAGATTTTCACTGGCCGCGAGAGTAGTCTTTGAATTCGGCAATTAGCGGCGTATTGTTCTCAACGCCGCCCACCACGTTTGCCGGAAGGGAGTTGTCTCACATAAAAGAAAATTATATGTCGATAAAAAATTTCTTTTCGTTTGACTATACATGGCAAGTTGCCATATTTAGTATTTTATTGACTCTCTTTATTGTCTTTTTACAGCAGATTGCCTGCATTGCTAATTGTATATGGTTAAGCCGTACTATAAACTGTGTTGGCACTTTTCTCGGTATATTCCTGGGTATAATAGTAGGCAAAAAATATGGGGCGTTAAGGTGGAACAGACACCAGTAAAGACGGCAACTTCGCTTGGCGGGATTGAAATTCTCCCCTTAAAGTCCAGCACTATCATACTCCCCGGATATGATAATAACGTTGGTATTACATTTGATACGCCTTTGCCGCTCCGTGCCGGCGCTGACCGTAATATATTGTATATGCCGCTTTGCACTATCTTCTGAGACGGCTTTAACAAATGCATTATCATGCTTTGCTTATCGGCATCATAACAGACATCATGTTTCGCGTCAGTCGTAAATCGCGCGTCCTTGCGCTCGTAGGGCTGTGTAGCGTTCCCGTAGCGTTTTGAGATAATCCATTTTTGAGCGCTTCAGCGATTACGTTACGCTGATGCACCGCCGTTAGAAACGCCTGCTCAGCCGGCGTTTTACCTTGTGATTCAATTTCCTTATTTGTTTCCTTATATGAGGGTACTCCTGACACCCCATTTGCGCCGTTAAAAGCCGGTGCGGGCTTGGTTTGCCGGGTTTGTTCGCGCTCAAAATAACGCTTGACAATATCATCTTTTGTTACTATGATATTGGTATAAGGTTTGGAATTATGGCGCGGAGGCGATTGTTGCCGGCCCCATAGTTCCGAATCTTTTTCTTTTACATACAGGCCGCGCCCTTCTTTGCGCGTATTTTCAACGAAATTTTCAAATTTATTTCTTTCATAAACAGAAATAGACCCGACATGGGCTTACAACGTTGGCAGGGAAGCGTTAGCGCCGAATTTTAACAAGTATAAAAACTTAGATGATACGGCAAAAAACAAATATACGCGGCATATCATAAAAGTATGGACGGAACGCGGATGAGCAAGGGCGAAAAGGTTTTTCATTATCTGGTAGCCGCCCGGAGGGGTCTCGCTCCCCTCTGCCCTCCGTTTCGGGATTTCCCGCCCCGGGTCTGCTTCTAATCCGACTTCTCGGCGCTACCTGTTTTCATTATCGCACCGTTTCGGGAGAAAGTCAAGCGATAACGCGCCTAATTTTGTCAAATAGTTTCTTTGAGAAGGCTTGCTATACGCGGTTATGCTGGAATAGAGGTAATAAATTATGAAATTTATTTGGGAACGCGACAGAGGTATTATGCGGTGTGTGGGTGTAGGTGTGGAGTTTACGGTAACCTGCGATGTCCGCAATGAAGTGAACGACAGGCGCAAATTACACAATCCGGACGAGGTTGTGCATACCGTTAGGGCGGACGGGACTTGGGGGCACGCTTATATGCCGCGCCCCTTTCCAAAAGGCGAATGGAAAATTACTGAAATCGAAAAAACGAGTAAGCCTGTGTTTGCCCCGGTAAAAATAAAAACGGAGTTCCACCCGAAACTGCTTGAAAACTGGGCGAAGCGGGATAAAAATGCTTATGCATTTTTATCTTGGCAGCATGCCGTAAATCGCGTAAGTGATTTACGGCATAAAAGATGTGTTGTAAAACCTTGCGGATTTTGCGGGGGGGAACACGACGGATTTGAAGGCACAGTGCTTGTCGATGCGGAGGAACATTCGGATAATGAAGATAACGCCAACAAACTGTATTTGTCGGTAGCGGAAATTCAGTTTACCGTTCCCGCCGCAATGGAAGAGGAAATCATGCCTATAGTGCAAACGGTGAAATCGGATGAGCCGGACATAGCCGCGCAGGATGACACTGCGCTGAATACGATTGAGGAACACGCGAAAACGCTGGGCGTTTCCGCGCCGGTAGTTGCCGCCGCAATACAAAGGCTGGGCTGCCGGGAAAAAGGTCGAAAAAACGGCGTTTAAAAAGGCTGTAAACACCTTTTTAGACTCCCCTATGGGGGCAGGGCAAAAACATTTAACTTTTTTGCGATTGTTTGCGGGAAAAATTGCTATAAATGGACTAATTTTGACATCAAAGTGGGAAAATATTAGGAAAAAGACTAAAAAATGCCCTTCAAGTTGGACTAAAGGGCATAGTATTTCCTAAGGAAGCACTGAATAATTCAACCGAGAATTATTCAGTGCTACTTTAATGTGATATTTGCGCAGTTTTTCGCAGAAAAACGAGCAAATACATCGAACCGAAGGTTCGCGGGCGGC
>JAIRPM010000200.1 GCA_031257075.1 Spirochaetaceae bacterium | reverse complement strand
ATCCGTTTGATTTCGTACCCGCACTGGATGAGCGCCCAAATGGGTGTCATATAACTTTGAATCGAACAATTGGGTTTTACCGCGATAAAACCGCGTTCCCAACCGCGCCGTTTTTTTTGTAACGGGATAATGTCTGTATGGTGGGGGTTGATTTCGGCTATCAGCATCGGAACATCCTCTGTCCAGCGGTTTGCCGAAGCGTTGGAAATAACCGGTATTCCCGCTGCCGCATAACGGTCTTCCAGCGAGAGGATTTCGTCTTTGCCCATTTCTAGCGCCGAAAAGACAAAGGAAAGCCTGCCGGCTTTCGCTTCTGCCGCCGCCGCCGCTACATCGCAAGCATCGCGCACTATACACGCGCCGACCTGATGGCCGAAGCCGCTCCTCAAGTGCCAGCGCCCGGCGACAGCTTTTTCATAGGGCTGCCCCGCGCTCCGCGCGGAAGCCGCCACATACGCCACTTCAAACCATGGATGGTTATTCAACAAGGCGATATAATTTTGCCCTACCATTCCGGTAGCGCCTAAAATTCCAACAGGTATCTTTTGCATAGTCAATCCTTTCGTTACGGCCGGCGGTGAAAGCGGCCGGCTTTGGTTAAGCGGCTTCCATTGTAAGCAATAACCGGTTTGTATACTAGGGCAATGCATAATGCATAGACAAGCCGTTAAAGAAATGTGAAACAGTTTTTTTTAACGGCAAGGCTGGGGCTTTCTTTTGCGCGTGAACTTTGTTTCCCGCTCGGGTGCGCCCTCTGCGGCATGCCTCTCTTAAAACCATACGAGGCGCGCCGGGGGCTTTGTTCAGCGTGCGCGTCCCTTTTTGAACTCGATTTGGATGAACAGCGCTGTGAACGATGCGGGAAACCTCTCATTTCCGAAACAAAAATTTGTATACCGTGCCGGACTATGGCTGAAGCGCCTGCTTTTGACCGCGCCTTTGCCCTCTACCCGTACACCGGCAAATGGCGGCAACTGCTCGGCGCGTATAAATTCGGCAGTCATAGGCCGCTGGCACAGTTTTTCGCGGAAAAATTGTGCCGGGCGGCGGACGCTTTTTTGGATAATTCAAACGACTGGGAATGGACACCTGTTCCCGCGCGGGCGGGCAAAGTAAAAGAAAAAGGCTGGGACCAAATCGAAACAATAGCCCATGTTTTAAAGAATGCGCATCACATGCCTGTCCGGCAAACGCTCAAACGGCTTCAGTCTGACAGTCAGAAAGAACTCGGCCGTGAAAAGCGACTTACCAACTTGAAAGGCCGCATTGTGTCTTTAGCGCCTGCTTCCCGCAATGTGATTCTTTTTGATGATGTATACACAACCGGCTCTACGCTCAATGTTTGCGCCGGCGTTTTGAAGGCCGCCGGAGCGGAACGTGTGTACGGCCTTTGCCTGTTCTACGGGCAATAACGTCCGCACCGGTATTCTGCCCAATGCGGCGGGATGTATTTTGCCAGAATGCGGATAAAAACCGGAAATTTCTTGCCAATAGGTGTATAAAACGCTTGACAAATAGGGGCGGTTTTGGTATACTACTAATATGATAAAAGGCTGGGTGTTTTTGACGGCGCTGTGGTTTTGTTGCGCCGTAGGCTGTGATGACTGGTTACAAGGCGCGGAATCGCCGAGGCTCCCGGAAATAAGCGAGGAACAGGTTGCCGCGCCTGTCGCTGAACCGGCGGGCGGAGTTTACCTTGAGTCGCCTTTGGTAACGCTTACGACAGAAACAAAAGATGCCTTTATTTGGTATACGACTGACGGCTCCCTTCCCCAGTATAGCACTACCCGTACCGAGTATTATGAACCGTTTTCTATGCCTCTAGGCGGTAAATTGCTTGCCGTTGCCAAAAAATTCGGCATAAAAGACAGCGAAACTCTGTCAGAAATATACAGCAAAAAAGAAAACGCGAACAAACCCAACGTGGTCCCGCTGGAAGGTTTGTACAACAAACCGCTGTCGGTTAGTATTGTTGTTTCAAACCCTGAAGCCAAAATTTATTACACGCTGGACGGGAGTGACCCGACAACACAATCCACTCTTTTTTCTGAAAAAATTGAACTTACCGAAGAAGGCCAAACGGTCATTAGAGCAATATGCAAGCAACCCAATGTGCTTGACAGCGAAATAATGACAAAAACGTTTGTTTTAGATTTTACCCCGCCGGGCGAACTTACAGAAATCACGATAGAGCGCGCTTGGGGCGGAACCGCAGATGTTTCGTGGAAAACCCCGTCCGATATAGACCTTTCACGCATCGACATTATATACAAGACAACGGAGAGTACCAATATTTATACTTATGCTTCGGAATCGCCCCCACCTAATACCGTTAGTGTTATTCACCTTAAAGATATGGCAGATGATAAAAGTTATATTTTTCAATTTGTGATACGTGATAAGGCCGGGAATATTACCGCCATGCAGACTAGTATAATATTTCCGCCGGTAATACTATAAGGGTCAATTTTGCCCGTTTTGCCTGTGCCGCATTGCTTTTTTTATACAGAATGATTATTTTGTGGTTAGAAAGGCATAGGATTGAGACGGATGTTGAAGCCTATTCCTCTGGAAATATAAATTATGGTACGAAATATTAGCCGGGTTGCGGCGTTTTGTTTAATGGCAGTTGCCCTCTCTATGCCCGTGTTTTTGGGTGGGGCTTGCGATGCTCTGAACTTTGAAGGACTGAACGATAAGGACGACAAAGACGACAACAGCAAAGATAAAAACACCCCTCAAATACCCGAAGTGCCGGAAGACCCCAATGCGAATGTTTTTTTCTATCCTGTGCGTTTTTTTACTTCCGCTAATGTGCTTTATACGGACGGTTCAAGGGCATCTTCATTGCCGGTATCAACGAGTGTGCAAGCCGCTTCATTTGCCATTCCCGCTGCCGAACGCGGAAAAACGATTTACAGCATAACCTTAAGCCCTACAGGCGTTACAGTCCTTGTAGGCAGAAATGCCGGTGAAAGAATTGAAATGGAATTTTCTTCTGACGGCAGAAATCTTATATTCCGCACGAACACGACTGGTGTGCGGTATACGCCTATCCGAATAGGGGTGTACGGTGAATTGATTAAACTGCGGGATATGCTGGACAAGTCCACATGGACGGTAGATTCTGTTACAAGCACGCAAATACAGCCGGATTATCTTAACGCCGCTTTTATTCAAGATGGTGACATCGACCTGCTGGGAGATATTTCCTACAAAGCGTACAACCTTTACCATAGATGGCAGCCTATAGGCGTTGTTGCGAGTACGCCGGCGGATACTATGCTTTTTGCCGGTGTATATGATGGAAACGGCAAAAAATTGTTGAATTTAACCATTGAAACGGATGCCGAAAAACAGGGGCTTTTTGCGGGAATAGCAGCGCCGGGTGTAGTAAAAAATCTTCATATTCGCTTTGGCGAGATTGAAGCGGGTAATACGAGCGGCATTATTGCCGGAACCAATGCGGGCACTATCGAAAATTGTGTTGTCAGTGACAGCGTAATAACCAAAGCGCTGACTCCCGCCGCCGGTTACAAACTAGGCGGCATCTGCGGCGAAAACCTCTATGGCGGGAAAATTACGGCGAGTTATTTTCTAGGTAATGTTACCGGCGTTAATTCAGTTGGCGGGATTGCAGGCGTAAACAGTAGTACTATCGAGGCTTGCTACCATTATGGCGCGGTTGTCGGCACCGGCAGTGATGTTCACCATATTGCGGGAGATACGCCGGTCAGTACTACCGATTGTTACTGGTACAACCCGACCACTCGGGGAATACTGACTGATGCGCAAAATACAGAATTCAGCGCATCGACATGGCCTGCGTTTCCTAGTCCTGACGATAATCCGGCTCATAGGTGGGCTGAGTACAAAATTCGTGGTGCCGCTACCGTGGAGGACGGGCGCTGGAAAGGCACGCTGGGTGCCCTGGGCACCGCGTCCGACTCGCCGGCGCGTGCTGATTTGCCAAAACTTTGGTTTGATTAAGGATATTCGGCTAGTTTAGGTTATTGCTATGATTGCAGGCGTTATTGGCGCAACCGGATATGCCGGTTCAGAACTTATCCGGCTTCTTTCAGGGCATCCTGAGATAACGCGGCTGCTCGCATCGTCTTCCAGCGCGGAAGGCGAACAATTGGAGCGCGTTTATCCCCATTTTGAACATACAATTTCGCTTACATTGACAAGCGCTGAAAAATTGATTGCGCAGTCGGACGTTGTCTTTTCCGCGTTACCAAACGGTTATGCGGGCGAGTTGGCCCAAAAAGCAGCCGGCCGTTGTACCCCTTTTATCGACTTGTCTGCCGATTTTCGTTTTGATGACGATGAAGAAACATATACGGCGTGGTACGGTATGCCCTATAAGGGCGGCGAATTGCACAAAAAATCAGTATATGGCCTTCCCGAATTGAACCGCGCAAAAATCACTGCATTGGCGGAAAAGCGTAAAACAGAGCCGCTGGTTATAGGCAACCCCGGCTGCTACCCGACCGCCATTTCACTTGCGGCATTTCCAGCCTTGAAGCAAGGCATTGCCGGCAGCGGCCTCATTATTGCGGATGCGGTTTCTGGGGTAAGCGGCGCAGGGCGTGAACTGGCCCGTGCCTATCATTTTGTTGAATGCGCCGATTCGGCATCGCTGTATAAAACAGGCTGCCACCGCCACATCCCGGAAATAAGCCGGAATCTGCATGCTATGGAAACGCGCCTCCATAGCGAACCGTTTTTGCAAAGGCCGCTTATCTTTACGCCGCGCCTTGTCCCGATGAATCGCGGTATTCTTGCCGCTGTGTACATACCGCTCTCCGACAATGCGCAAGTTGCCCTTCATCATCCGGCTCCGCGTCCGCCGTCCGCTGCTATTGAAGATGCTGCCGCCTCTATTCGCGCATTGTACGCTGATTTCTACAGAGGTGAGCCGTTTGTTCGCGTATTGCCCGCCGGCCTTCTTCCCGCGACTAACCGTGTGCGCGGATCAAATTATTGCGACATTGCGGTAAGCATAGCGCAAACAGGCCAAACATTGATTGTTACAAGCGCTATCGACAATATGGTAAAGGGGGCGGCAGGGCAGGCAATTCAAAATATGAATATAATTTTTGGTTTTGATGAAAAGGCCGGACTGTCGATGCCGCCGGTGTTTTTTTAACCGTGTAAACTATGGATGTTTGTTACCTTCATTTTGAACACAACGGCAATCCGGTTTTGGGATTTGATACCGGCCTGTCTTCCGCAACTTTTGCAAAAATGCGGCAATCTTCACTACTGGCCTGTTATGGCCTTATCGTGCGCGGCACGCCCGGCGGCGGATTTTGCCTGCTTTCTGAATGGAAACCCGAAGGCGTTGTTGAGCGCGATGGCCGTATGGTTGTTTGGGGCGCGGATTTTGAAGGGGAATGTATCGAGCCGGAACAGCAAACCGGCTCCGAACAGCAGGCGGCGCTCATCCGGCTGCTGCTAAAGGCGCGGATTTTTGCGGAAGAAAACTATGCTCCTTTCAGAGATGGTGAGGAAGAATTCGCGCCGCCGGCGGCGCTGATAGCAAAAGACGGTTCTGTGTTTTTTCCACCGTTTGAACTTGTCCGTTCAGTGTTTAGAGCGCAGGGGGAGCATGTGCGGCTTTGCGCTGCCGGACGCTGGCAGCATCCTGATTTGCGGGGTGCGGCGGCTTTTCACTGGACAGCAGCCGCTCTTCTCTATGCGGCCTATAGCGGGAAAGCGCCTTTCCTTCTTGCGCCGGAAAACACCGAAGAAACCTTGCACAGCGACATCCGCGAATGCCGCTATTTGCCGCTCAAATATGCCGCTCCCCATTTGGATGAAACGGCGGCGGCGGCCATTGATAAAACATTAACCGTCCATGAGCCGCTGTCCGAATCGGTCTGGAACGCGCCCCTTAACCAAAAACCGCAGGTTGAAATTGAGCGGATAAAAAAAGAGGGCGCGGCATACTTTTTGAAACTGAACCGCCGGATAATGCGGCGGCGGTTTTTACGCCGGAACAAAGGGGCGTTATTAGCCGCCGCCGCTTTTGTTGTCATAGCAGCCTTTTTTGCCGGTTCATTTATACAGGCGCGATATAATGCCCCCAGTGTTAAAGGTCTCGGCCCCGAAATGGTTGTCCGTATGTATTACGATGCGCTTTCAGTACTCGATAATGCCATGATAGATGCCTGCCTTGCGAAAGGCGCCGCAAAGGACGACCGCGTTTTTACGGCAAACTTATACGTTATCGGTAAAACACGCGAAGCCTACGGCGGCGGCGGCTTGGAAGGCTTTGGCATTACCGGCCTGCATATTAGCGGCGACTTAGAGGCTGCCGGAGACGGCATACTATTTGCGACAGCGGATTATACGCTTACCATGCCGGCCGCCGAAAATGAGTTGCCGATAGCCGAACGCCGCACCGATGTACTCCGCCTTGTTTGGAAAAAAGACCGCTGGCAAATCGCGGAAATCCAACGGACTGTTCATTAAGCAGTGGTGCCCCAAGACATTCAATGAGGCATTGCATTTTTTGCCGATAATAAAAAGGGAGTGCCTTTATGAATGTATGCCAAAAAGCGGTATGCCGCGCCGTCCTGCTCTGCTGCGCGTTTGTGCCGGTAAACGCGCAGACTGGCGCGCAAAACAATGGTCAGGCCGGCGCAAACGGCGCGCGGGCCGTGCGTATTGACGCGCAAAACAGCGATTCCAGTTCTATTGTTGAAAAATCAGACTGGATGCGGTATGACAACGGTAAATACATAGGCCATGTATACCGCGAAGTGCGCGCTTCTATTGTAGCGCTGGGCGGAACCGGTGACGCAAAACTCTACAAGGGGCATTTTTTTGTAATGGAAGACACGCTCAGAGATATGCGTTCAAGCGCCAAGGCGGTCAACGCGATGGTGCCGGCGCAATTTCGTATGTTTCGTGACGGAAGTATAGAAATTGATGATGATAAAGGCTTTCCGGCGCTGCGCGATTTTCCCGTATACGCGAACAAAGCGGTAGAACCGGGCGAAAAATGGACAGCGCCCGGGGAACGCGCCCTGGACCCGCTCAATGACGGGGCTGTTGTTGTTGTCCCGTTTCTTGCCGAATACGAGTACAAAGGCATCGAACTTTACAATGGCATTCCGGTTCACAGGATAAGCGCCCGCTATGCGTCTCGCTATAACTTTGCCCGCATCCGTCCTATTACTTTTACCAACAACTATGAAAAAGGGCTTGTCCAGCCTTTTACCGGCTTGAGCGGGAAGCACGATGTTGACATTTTGATTCGCGTTTCCAATGGGGCGCTGCTCTTGTCGCGTGATAATTTGGATGAAACGTTTACATGGGCGGACGGCAAAACGGTGCGGTTTCGCGGATTTACCCTTGTTTTTGGGCAAGGAATTCAACCGATGAATAAAGATGCCGTTATTGCCGGTATAAGCCCCGGCATAGAGGGGGCAAACGGTATTAGTGTGAGCAAAGTTGATGAAGGCATCCGCCTGACTCTTCAAGATATACAATTCAAACCGGATTCAAGCGAATTGCTTGCCGGGGAAACAGAACGGCTCAAAGTAATTGCAGCCGCGCTTGCGGCCGTACACGACCGTACCTTTTTGGTAGAGGGCCATACCGCGCAAGCCGGTACAGCCGGAGGCGAACAGGAACTATCGGTCGCGCGCGCAAAACGCATTGTCGATGAACTTTGTGCGCTTGGCATAGAAGCGGGGCGCTTCATCTACAAAGGCTGGGGCAGCGCAAAACCTGCCGCCAGCAACAGTACTGAAGAAGGCCGCAAACTCAATCGCCGTGTTGAAATAACAATTATCGAATAAGCCCGCTATAGGAAACGTTAGTTTCACGGCTCCCGCCGCCGCCGCCTGTGGCGGCATAAAAAAGCCCCCGTGTGCTGTCCGTCCGGGGGCTTTTGCCTAATGGTCCTTAGTGATTTTCAATTCATATTGAACCACGTTCCGCCGGACGGTCTGCTGGTAACGGCGTTCCATGTGGCATCCGTATTGGGCTGCCAATACTTGTCTAATTCCGGCGTATAATTTTTTGTGCCCGTAACTAAAACGATACCGTCTACTTTGACATAGATTTGCCAGGCGGAGGGATTATCTTTCCACCAGAGTTCAAGGTCGTTACCGTTTATACGCACCCCTAAATAACCGCTAGCAGACACTACACTACCGCTACCGTGGGTTTTGATATAAGCAATGCCTGTCCACTGAGTATCATCACTAGAAGTTGATGTAGCACGGAAACTTCTGACATTGGCGGCAAAGTAACCATCGTTAAAGTTAGCCATCCCTATATTCTTGAATGTGCCGACCCGTCTGTAATACCGTGTTGTATCTGGCGAGGAAATGAACAACTCGTTTTCTACCGGCCTTTTGATGATGTAGCCGCCCGCTTCGGGTTCCACGTAGTAAACAAAGGAGAAATGGCGGACAGCGCCGGGCGCGGTTGAATCCACAGCGCCGTCTTTGTAAGAGATTGCTTTGCCGTCCGTGCCGAGTTTAAGCCGCCATGTTAGGCCGACATCGCCATCGTGGTCTGGATATGCGGCGACAACCCATTGGTCTATCGCGGGCTTGTATTTATCGGGAATGGTGAAACGCAGGCCGTTGCTTGTGGCTACCATGGTCAGCGCGGCGTTGATTACAACCAGCCCCGTTGACCGGTTGAACATGGCGCTTGAACTAGCCGTGTCAAGCCAGCTTCCTCCGGTTATTTGGCTCAGGAAGTCCACCGGCGGGTCGTTTACCAGATGCGTGGCGGCAACGTTGTTGACAATATGCGTTGCGGTCATTGGGTTGCCGTTGTCTATTACGGTGCTGGTGCCTGCTGCAAGCACTATTGAACCGTCTGGATTGATGTTGCAAAAAGCGTTTGTCGTGTAGCCGTTTGTACGTATGTCACATACTATTCTGCTATCCGGCCGCGCCCATACAGGCAAAGTCCCTGCCGCTAAAATTGTAGTGGAAGTGTTTGATGAACTTGTCGTTCCGCCGCCGCCCCTCAGCGTATACACTATTACGTTTCCTGTCCTGCGAACTTCAATCTTAATCAATGCACTAGAATCGTTTGTATATATCTCCACCGGCAAACTGAGCGCTCCGGTAACGGTTTTATCGAAGTAGACGTAGTTCGAGGGTTGGGTGGCTGTCCACGCCACGGCGGTTGTGCCGGTGGTTACGGTTAGCGGCGCGCCGCCCGCGTTCTTGGCTATCTCAATCTTGATGTCCGCCAACGCGCTCGCCTTGTCGCTCTGCGCCCATATCTCCAGAGTGGGA
>JAIRPM010000199.1 GCA_031257075.1 Spirochaetaceae bacterium | reverse complement strand
GGAAACGGTATTCTTTGCCTATCCGCGCCAGCGCGTTTTGTACGCTTTCACCGGGAGCGCGTTTTTTATTCAAATCTATGGTAAATTGATTCATCGAAAAATGCCGGTAAAAATACAATGATTGATAGAACCGGCTGTCCTGCCGCGCAAGGCGGGCAAGTTCGGCAGTATATGTTTCAAATATGCCTTTTTTTTTCATTTCCGAATATCCTATTATCCAGACCGGAACAGGCGTATCATGGGATACTATATTCCAAAACTGAAACAAAAGGCGGGCGCAGTCTTCTTGTGATTTGCGTACTATGCGGACAAGTTCATCTCCGCCGGATGCGGTTAATTCTAACAATTCATTGGTTCGGGCAGTATGCACCGGCGTTTTGTTTAGAATAAGTACATTTTTTCTGAAATCAATTCCCAATTCAGGGAAGCGCCCGAAAAATGACGCTGCCAATTTCCCAGAGTTTCCAACCAAATAAGCGCGGTTGCGCTCTTCTTGTTCGCGCCGTCCCGGATTGTCCCCTACAAGTATAAGTTTTATTTCATCATGTACCGTAAACGCATCTAAAGCGGTATTGTATACAACAGGTGTTTCAACGGTATACGTTCCACCGGCGCGTGTTTCGGCAATACGCTGCTGCAAACGGCGCAGTGAAGGAAAGGCAGTTTCGATGCCATATATCATTTTTTTGTATTCATTTCGCAGTTCTGAAAATGAATCGTAAGTATATTGTTTCATACACTAAATGCTTCCTTGAAATTTATATCGGTTTGCTGTTCCAAATCATCCGGCGTACAAACCGGCGTATCTATGCCGGCCTGCCGCCGCAGTTGAGCCGCTTCGTTTAGTATGGCATAAATATCGCGGTATGTAGAGAATTCAAAACCGCGCCGCGCCTGATAGGGAGCGTCGGTTTCAAAAAGAATACGGTGTATATCCAGCGCCGCGCAGCATTCCCGCGCGCGTTTATGTTCAAGCAAAAGCGCGTTTCCAAACGAAAAGTAAGCGTTTACCCCTCTTTTTAAGAGGGACTGCGCCTCACCCGCCGTGCCTGAATAGGAATGGAATACGAGGGATTTTATTTTTTTTAGCATGCCTGTATATTCAAAAATTTTATGCATAGCGCGGCGCACATGCAGTACAAGCGGCAAATCATATTTAAGCGCGGTTTCAATGTGTTTCAAAAACAATTCATTTTGGATAGTTTCTGTTTCGCGGTACGCCGTATTGTACAAATCAAAACCGCATTCGCCGGCAGCGTCTATTCTTTTTTGAGACGCAAGCGCCGACAACAAATCAAGCGAATCGCGCATCTGAACATTTTTCTTTTGCGCAAGCGGCATCTGCGGATGTACGCCAAATGTCAACAACATAGGCGCGTCCGGGCATGTTTGCAGCGCGCATTGTTCATTGTAGGAAAAATCTTCCCGGCCCCACGCGCTTGCGGCGCAGGCAATGCCGCACAAGCGCCGTTCATCTTCCGCATTGGGAACGCAGCGGGAAATATCGAAAGGGTGCGCGTGGGCATCAGAGGCCATAACTGTCCATAAACCGTTTCAGGCTGTCGAGCGCTTTAGCAAAGCCGCCGGGGCTTATTTGAACGCGAATATGCGGCGTGATAGAACGCATCCACGTCATTTGGCGCTTCGCGTAACGGCGCGTGTTTTGCGCTATCAGCGCTTCTATTTCCTTTTCTCGCCCGTCTTCCAAAAGAAAACGCCAGCCGTTATTTTCGTCTTTACAAAAAAATTCATGGTAGCCGATTGCTTTTAGGCCGGGCGCGTCCGGTGTTAGCCCTCTGCGGTAGAGCGCCGCCGCTTCGCCGGCCAGCCCCTGGCGCATCATTGCGGCCGCGCGCGCGTTGATACGCTCGTACAGAACGGGGCGCTCGCATTCAAGGACGACCGTTACAAAACGCGGCGCTTCCGCCGTATCCGCGCCCTCCCCCCCCCCGCCTATTTTGCCGCTCTGCCGGAAGGCGCTCAAAGGCCGGCCGCTGATGCGGTACACTTCGAGGGCGCGCAGCAGACGGTACTCGTCATGAATATGAATACGGGCTGCGCTTTCGGCATCACAGCGGGATAATTCTTCCATAAGAGCGGCGGCGCCTTTTTCGGCAAGGGCGTTTTTGAGCGTTTCGCGGACGGCGGCCGAAGCCGGCGGCGCGGCGGGGAGTCCGCCTATCAGGTTTGCAAGGTAAAAAAAAGAACCGCCGCAGACAACGGGGAGTTTTCCCCGCGCCTCGGCTTCCGCGCATGCTTCGCGGGCAAGGCGGGTAAAATCCCCCGCGTTAAACTGTTCGGACGGCTCGCGTATATCGATAAGATGGTGCGGGAGCAGGGCACGCGCCGCCGGGCTTGGCTTTGCGGTGCCTATATCCATACCCCGGTACACCTGCATAGAATCGGCGGAAATAATTTCCGCGGGGCGGAACGCGCCCGCGCCCATAAAAAGCGCTTCGCAGAGGGCTGTTTTGCCGCAGCCGGTAGGCCCCGTGAAAACAAGAACAGGCTTTTGCTCAGTATTACTTTGTTTTGAAATCGGGAATGACCTCGAACCCGTCGTCTTCTACCAGTTTAAAACGCACTTGTTCGGAAAAAATTTGCCGCGCCGCAAGTGAAACCGCTTTACCGTAATTTTCTTCCAGTTCGTATGGCTGTAATTTGGAAAGTTGGTAAGCGCGCCGTGATGCCGCCGAAGTTATTTCGTACATATTGCCTCTATAGCGTATCAGTTGTTGTATTGGAAAAATCATACCGCTACCTTACTTTGCGGCGGCTTTTTTGTCAAGAGGGGGCCGTGGAGCAGCGCCGGGTTATATTTAACAAACCGGCGCCGCTCCGGGGATATATGCCGCCGCCGCCGCATATCCCTGCCGGCCTCAGCGCCGGTTTGCCTTGACGATGGCTTCCCACAAGCCGTTCAGGTAGGCGATGCCGAGGGCGCGGTCATAAAGGCCGTAACCCGGCCGTCCTTCTTCACCCCAAATCATGCGTCCATGGTCGGGGCGCATATAACCGGTGAAGCCTGTATCGTAGTAGGCTTTCATAATTTCGTATAAATCAAGGCTGCCATCGGAAGAAAGGTGGGAAACCTCGTTAAAATTACCCGGCGAATGTACTTTTACGTTGCGCACATGGGCAAAATGAATACGTTTGCCAAAGCGCCGTATCATCGCGGGGATATCGTTTTGCGGGTTTGCGCCAAAGCAGCCGGAACACAGGGTAAGGCCGTTGTACGGGCTATCCACGAGGGCGAGCAGCCGTTCAATATCGGCGGCATTTTTTACAATGCGCGGCAGGCCGAAAATCCCCCAGGGCGGGTCATCGGGGTGTATGGCCATCTTTACATCATATTTTTCGCATACGGGAATAACCGCCTGCAAAAAATACTTTAGATTTGCGGCAAGGGCTTCTTCGGTGATGTTTTTATAAGCGGCGAACAGTTCCTTCAAGCGGCCCATTCGGGAAGGCTCCCATCCGGGAAGCGAGTAGCCTTTAGCGCCTTTGGCTATTGTTTCCGCGATATTCTCCGGGTTTATCTTGTTGACTTCATCCTGTTCATAGGAAAGCGCTGTCGAACCGTCGCCGAGCGGCTTATAGAGGTTTGTGCGCGTCCAATCAAATACGGGCATAAAATTATAGCATATAACTTTAATTCCGTATTCGCTTAAGGTTTTGATTGTAGCGATATAATTATCGATACACCTATCGCGTTCAGGTTCCCCTGTTTTAATTGAATCATGGATATTAACGCTTTCAATCACCTCTATTTCGAGGCCGGCGTCATGTATTTCTTTTTTGAGCGCCGCTATGCGTTCTTTGGGCCACAATTCCCCGGCGGGTATATCGGGGAGTGTCCCGACGACTCCGGGGCTTCCCGGTATTTGGCGTATTTGTTCCAGCGTAACGCTGTCATCTTTTGAGCCAAACCATCTGAATGTCATTTTCATAAAAAACTCCTATGGTAAAATTTTATCAAGGCCGTCAAAAAACGGCCCTAATCCTATTAAAGAAAACACATAATTAAGATTGTCGTTTTTCTTGTATCCGTCATTTATGATATAGACAAGCGGCACCGACAACAGCGGGATAAAGACCGCCAGAAGTATTTTCATTCTTGTTTTATCGGACGTATCGGTTTTGTAACTATGGTAACCGCTGTGTCCTGTATAGCCCGTTGTCGAACAGGATGTGATATTCAGAAAAACATATAACAAAAGCGCCGCGGCTGCTTTACCGCGCGTTGCCGGTATATTCATACAAATTATTCATGCTCCGATATTGCCATATCCACCGTAAATGAAATGCGGTATGTTTTACCTTTTTGTACATTGATTGAACGGATAATTGAATAGTCGCTTACCTGTATCTTTATGTCATGTTTGCCGGCTTCGACGGCAAGCGCGCCGTAGGTATTGTGTATCAATTTTTCATCGAGGAAGATACGGGCATTGGCGGGCGCTTCAAAAATCATCTGCGGGGTCAAATCCTGTAGCGCGAGGGTAACCGACAAGGACTTCCCGCGTTCGGCGACAAAGCGGCGGTTCTGATTGCGGTAATCCGCCGACAGAACAGTGAGTTGGTGCTCGCCTTCTTTTATCAGGCGTTCCATCTGCGGGTTTTCAATGACTTTCCCGTCGATAAGGACGGCGACCGGCCGGCCGGGCAGGTGTTCGGGGTAACGGAAATGGATTTGCACGGCGCCTTCATCGCTAAAAAGGGGCTTTACATTGAGGCGGAATTCCATTGATTCGACCTCTTTGCCGGGCGCGGCATTTACCGGCACGATTCTGAAAAGCACGGGGAAATCATCGGGGAGTACCGTATCGCGGATAACGGACACATAGGGGTTTGTTTTCAGCGCCGCGCCATGCTTTATGGGGATTTGGTAGACGCTCTGGATTTTGTTCGGGAGCGGCTCGTAGCGCAATTCCTTTACCTGGATATCGCTGGCATACCCGGAAGGCATTTTATCAAGGCCGCAGTAGAACGCGGCGGCCAGCGTCCCATGATGGCTTATCCACGAAGAGGGCGCGGTTATTTCGAATTCGATACCGGAAAGGAAGCGGGTGTCTTTTTCAAGGAGGACGATGGCCGAATCGCCGGCGGAAAGGTTCACGACGGCGCCGCCGGGTTTTTCCGCGCCCACTTCGATAATATCGGCCGCCGCGATACGGACGCTTTCCGCGCCGGCAAGGCTAAGAGCGGAGAGCGTAAACAGAAAAACAGCGGCTGCAACGATTCGTTTCATCCTGTTTATTGTAGCAAAACCGGGTGAGCATGTATAGGCTGTTGGGCTGCGGGCTGCGGGGAGGGGGCGGGCTGCCGCCGGTTACCGTCCCCCCGGCCGGCGGGGGGGCGGGTATTACGCGACAATGAGGCTTACGACATCCGACCAGGGGCCGCGTTTACCGCCGCCTGATTCGTAGGCGGCCGCGTAATCGGCTATCTTACCGTAATCTTCTTCCTTCCATTGGAAGACGCGCGAGGTAGCCGTCTGGTATTCCGAAGGCATATCGCCGGCGGCGGACTTAGGCGCGTCCGGGTCGCGGAGCCTATGGGCAAAGGCGACACCGGTAACGAATTCCGGTTTGTCTTTCTTTTGGCTGTGCGGGTTGAGGGCGGTAACGGTATGCTGCCCTTTGCCGGACGGGCTGGCTTCCGTTTCGGGCTTCGCCTCGGGAGCGGAATGGCGGGTAGGCGTTGTATCGCGCAGCGGGAGGGCCATCTGCTCCTTATCCTCGTCCGTTACGGCGGGGTTACGGGCAATAAAGCCCTGCACGTAGACGCGCAGTCCCGCTATGAGGGCATCTTTCGCTTCATTTTTGGCAAGCGTGTCCACTTTGCCATGGTTGGGCGAAGAAAAGACGGCCAGCGCCGTTTCAAAAGCGGTAATAAAAACCTCAAGGCGTTGCTGCGGGTCGGGCGCGCCCCAACGGGAATAGTTAGCGCGCGCATAGGCGTAGAGCGTCTTGGTAAACGTCAGTAATTCCGCGTCATTCCACGGAATATAGTCATGATTTTGAGCCATAAAAGCCTCCTCGTGGTATGAAAGAAAGGCGCGGAGCCTTTCCATACACGTACGGAGCCTTTCCATACACGTACGGAGCCTTTCCATACACGTACGGAGCCTTTCCATACACGTACGGAACTTGTCCATACACGTACGGAGCCTCTCCATACACGTACGGAACTTGTCCATACACGTATGGAACTTGTCCATACACGTACGGAACCTGTCCATACACGTATGGAACTTGTCCATACACGTACGGAACTTGTCCATACACGTATGGAACTTGTCCATACACGTACGGAACTTGTCCATACACGTACGGAACTTGTCCATACACGTACGGAGCCTCTCCATACACGTACGGAAACATTCCATACACGTACGGAACTTGTCCATACACGTACGGAACTTGTCCATACACGTATGGAGCCTTTCCATACACGTACGGAGCCTTTCCATACACGTACGGAAACTCTCCATACACGTACGGAAACATTCCATACACGTACGGAAACATTCCATACACGTACGGAAACTTCCGGTACAGGTAAAAACCTTGCCCTACACCTTCAAAGCCGGTAATTTCTATCTTTTTGGAGATATTATGAACTTTTTGGCAGTGCCCATGTACGGCAAGGCAGGTTTGCGCTTTCTTTGCACAAACAGCGTACTATAGGCGGACGGTTTCGGGAAGCCCCCGCGGGGCGGGCGGCGCGTTTAGGGCACGAGCATATTCTTGTTGTGGATGAAATCGCGCATATCGCCCATGATGGCGCGGGGCGGGGGGAGGTCTATCATTGTTTTGAGGCCGGGCGGGGCGTTAATAACATGGGGTATCATATTAACGCACATCGCTATGGTGCCTATGCCGCCGGGAACCTCAGGCACATTAGAAAGCGTAATGTCCGGGATGCCGCGTATCGTAATATAATCGCCGGTAACAACACCCCCCGCTTCGGGCGCTATCTGCTGCGGATGGTCCATACTGATTTTCACCTCGCCGCCTATAACCCCCTCGCCTTTCATAGCAACCCCGGCCACAGTCCCCGCCTTGGCAAAACCATGCGGGGCCTCCCGGTCAACCGCCGTAATCAGCGGCTCCATCGACTGGGTAATCTTGTCAACCTTCCAGCCTACCGCGTCCGCAATCATACTAATCGATTCGGCAAAACCGACATGCCCCACAAGCGCGCCGGAGGCCGCCTTTGCCCGGAATTCTTCCTCGGTAAGCCCTATACCCTGCTCTTCCATAACCGCCGGGCCAAAGGGCGAAAGGCTGTTCACCCGCCGCGCCTCTATGCTGCCCACTTCGCGGCAGCAGCCGGTCATAAGCACGGCCAGCAAATCCATGATAAGGCCCGGATTGATACCGGTGCCTAGCACGGATACGCCGTTCGCCTTCGCAAGCGTATCAATGCGCCGCGCCAGTTCCGGCTCCCGCGCCGCGGGATAGGCCATCTCTTCCGCGCTTGTTATCACGTTTATTTTCTTCTCAATGATAAACTGAATTTTGTCAAAAGCCCGCGCGGTAAACGAATCGGTGCAGAGCAGGACAATATCGGCGGCCTTTTCGGTAATAACGTCTTCCGGCTTCCCTATAATGATATCCGGCCGCCCTTCCCGGTCCGCCGCGATAAAATCATACATGCTCTTGCCGATTTTACCGCCGCGCCCCGCGATACCCGTAATCTCTACGCCTTTCTTGCGGAGAAGCAATTCGGCCATCCCCGACCCCATAGCGCCCAGCCCCCATACTATTACTTTTATATTTCGCATACAAATTCACCTATACACTATTAAAATATTACCCCGCAGGATTGGCGTGCCAATTCTGTGAATTGGTAGGCCAATCTGTAAGATTGGCCCAGTGCCCATTACCTTCGGAGGGCTTCGACCGGCTCGACAAACGCGCTCTTGAGCGAAGGCACGAGAGTGAAAGCGGACGCGACCACAACCCCAAGTATCCAACTTTTGAACAAACTTAAGCCGCTGAACTGGAAGAAAATCGCGTTGGCAGCCGGCATCGAGGCAAAGGTTGATTCGCCTGTCAGCGCCGTCCAGCGCAGCGGGAAAAATTGCCCTATGCCGGTGAGAAGGCCGCCCAAAATCACGCCCATTGTCGCGCCGGCCATCGCCAGAAACAATGATTCAAAAAAGAATACCTGTACAATTTCGCCGCGGGTCATCCCCAAACTGCCCATCATGCCTATTTCCTTGATGCGTTCATGGACAATCATCGTAATCGTGTTGACGATAAGAAGGCATGCCACGATAAGGAATATCAGGTAGATGCAAAAGTACAAAGGTTCATACATACGCATCAACGCAATCCAGTATTCATCCTGCCATTCCGTTATGTTGTCGGCGGGCGTAAGGATGCCTTTCAGCGCGGCCGCTATCTGCCCGCTCTGGGAGGGTTTGTCCGCGTAAACGATAATTTGCTGCGCGGCATCGCCCAGCGAGAGAAGGCGCTGGAGGCGGCTAAAATCCACGACGATGTATTCGCCGTCGGCCATTGCGTAGTCAAACCGGAATATGCCCGTTATAACAGGCGCGAACATCTTGTCCGAAAACTGGGCGGATACCGTTTTGAGCGGGATACGGTCGCCAATCGCAAGGCCGGCCTTCTCCGCGAACTTCGCCCCTACCGCGCATTCATTGGCGCCCTGCCCGGGATAACGCCCTTCGATAAGGCCGTCCGTGCGGCTGGTCAGGTCAAAGTTGTGTACCGCCGTTTCGCCGGCTATGTCTATCCCCCAAAGCACCGCATGCTTCACGACGCTCTCCTGGAGTGTCGCGTACGCTTGTATACGCGGAAAGACGGCCTTCACATTGGGAAGAGCCCGGATATCGTCAAGAACGGCGCTTAAAGGGTGCCCCTCCGCGGCCGGATACTGGACAGGATTGTACTCGCGCTCTTCGTCGTACTGTTTGGAAACAATACGGACATGGCCTGTCTCAAATACCTGCACTACTTCGTTCATACTTTCCATCATTCCCGCGATAAGCGATGAATAAAACACGATGAAAAACACCGCCACACCAACCGCCGTTACGCAGAAACCCGTGCGCCGCATATTTCTAAAAATATTGCGAAAAGCGATTTTTATAAGCGCGCTCGTGCCGCCTCTCAGAAACTTCATATACCTCTCCTCGTTCGGGAAACACCGCGCCCGCACCCGTTGGGGGTTATCCGCGCTTCCGTTGAAAACGCCTTATTCAAAGCGCAAACTGTCCGTTATAGGCATCCGCAGTACGCGGCGCGTGGGCACTATGGCGGTGAGCGCCGACAGGATTGTCGCCACGATGCCGGAACCGGCAATAACGGGAATGCTCCACATACTGCGGAAGTTGCCGACCACGCGGTAACCCATAGAACCGTTTAGCTGTTCAAGCATCTCCGAAAAATCAATACCGTACTTTACCATCGGGTAGTTAAGAACGCAGCCCAGAATTATGCCGAGTACCGAGCCGAGCAAACCCAGCGCCGCCGCTTCAAATACATAGACAAGCGTCAGTTGGCCATCCGTCATCCCGAGCGCCCGCATCATCCCGATTTCTTTGCCGCGTTCCAGAATGGAAAGCAGCATTGTATTTGAAATGCCGGTAAGCGCGAGAAAAAACAACAGCAACGAAAGGATAGAGGTCGCGCCCAATTCCATTGTTTCATAACCAAGATAATCGCCGGCATAGTCTTCCCATGTAAACACATCGAGTTCCGGCGGCAGCGGCGTGAGCGCAAACGCTTCGCGGATAGCAGCCTTGGTTTCGCGCTTGCCCGTCAGGTCTGCCGGTGTCATTGTTTTGTCGCGTATAAGGATTTCAGTGATACGGCCTTCGAGCATCATCCCTTCCTCGCCTTGCAGGACATCGAGCGGGATATATGCCGCGTTGAAGTTTGTAGCCGGGTCCGGCGAATTTACCGTCCCCACAACTTTTGCGTCTATCACCTGGTAGACATGCCGCACGACATCTTCGCCGGCGGCGTTCTCCCCGTCTTTGTAATCAATAACCGTCGAAATCCTCACGTCATTGCGGCCCATCGTGTCGAATAAGCCCCAGAGCCGGGCTTTGTCCGCGGCGGAAAGGCCGGATTTAAGCGTATAGCCTTCCCCCGCCCGCGTATCAGGCTGGTACCATCCGCGGATAAATTCCCCGTCCAAACCGCCGGTTAATTCGTCCAGTTCCTTTTCGGCAAGGCGGGCCGGAACGCCCAGTTTGAGTTTGTCCGCCGTCTGCGCCCCCAAAACGATGCCGAATTCGCCCGGCTCGATAAAACGGCCGAAATTGACATAGTCAGCGTATGCCAGCGCCCTTTTTTCGGCATCAGGGTCAACGGCGTAAATCGCAAGCGGCGCGGAACCGGCAAGCGAATAGAGCGTCCCGTTGAACGTATAACGCGGCGCGGCATCATAACCGGCGGCCTCCAGCGCCTGCCGGTACGCTTCCCAGTTGGAAAAATTCTCATAAGCGGGCAATTCATCTTTTTTTTCAAAGTAGCGCTTAGACTGTACCTTTGCCGCGCCCATCTCATAGTTTACGATATTGCGCCGCGATTCGGTTGCCATACCGCCCAGCCAACTTTGCATCCAAATATACACCGTTACGCTAATCATTATTGCCGCGCAGGTGATACATGTTTTTGCTTTGTGCCGGGCAAGGTTGCGCAGCGCTATTTTTTTCAATTCAAAAAGAGTTGACAACAAGTTCATTTATTTTTTTTCATCCTTTTCTACACAACCGTCCCGGATGCGCACAATTCTGCGCGCGTAATCCATTACCATCTGGTCATGGGTCGAAAAGATGAATGTTGTGCCGGCGCTTTGGTTGAGGGCGGCCATCGTTTCCAGAATTTCATGGCCGATTTTCGAATCAAGGTTTGCGGTCGGCTCGTCGGCCAGAATGAGAACCGGCTGTTTAACAAGGGCGCGGGCAATAGCGACACGCTGCTGCTGCCCGCCGGACATTTCTTTGGGACGGCGTTTTTCCATGCCGGAAAGCCCCACGCTCTCCAGCGCCGCCATAGTCCGGCTGCGGATTTCGTGTTTGTCTACGCCAAGCAGGGTAAGCGGAAACGCGATGTTTTCAAAAACCGTCAGCACAGGGATTAAATTGTACGCCTGAAAAATGAAGCCTATCCGGTTCCGGCGGAGCAGCGCCAATTCTGTCTTGGACAAACCCGCCACATCGCGCCCTTCAATACGCAAAGTCCCCGCCGTAATGGTATCAAGACAGCCGGCAAGGTGGAGAAATGTCGATTTCCCGCTTCCTGACGGCCCCGCAACCGCCGCAAATTCACCCGCCGTAAAATTCAAATTGATACCCCGCAGCGCATGTACAACAAGTTTGTGCATCTCATAATCTTTTACTACATTGACCGCTTCAACAACATTCATATAAATCCGCCCTTAGGGAAATACTGATTAAATTGGCTCTAACCAGCGTGCACACGATAATGACAACAATACCGTAATTTGTCAACAGGGGACGCGGCAAAAATTCGCGGAAGCGCGCAACGGAATGTTGATACATTGCAACAAGGCGCGGGGCATGTTAAAATCAATGGTGAGCGATACGCAAAAGAGGAAGTTACTATGTTTGAATTATCTACAAAAAAAGCGCTTGTTACCGGCGCGTCACGCGGTATAGGAAAAGCCGTAAGTGAAAAATTATTGGCGCAGGGTGCCGAAGTCTGGGGCTTGGGAACCAAAGAACCGGCGGATTTGGAAACAAGGATTACCGCGTCCCGCGGTAAATTCCACTGGATAAGCGCCGACCTTTCCGTTACCGCCGGTATCGAAACGGTGATTAATACGGCGCTGGGAGAGGCCGGCGGTTTTGACATTCTGGTAAACAATGCCGGTATTACCCGCGACAACCTTTCATTTAGAATGAGCGTGGAAGATTTCCAAAAAGTGCTGGACGTGAACCTTACCGCCGCGTTCCTGGTGGCGCGGACAATTGGCCGCAGTATGATAGGCAAACGTTCCGGGACAATTATCAATATGGCAAGCGTGGTGGGCATCCATGGCAACGGGGGGCAGGCCAACTACGCGGCGGCAAAAGCGGGACTTATCGCCGTTACCAAAACCCTTGCCGCCGAAACCGCAAGCCGCGGTGTCCGCGTCAATGCTATCGCGCCCGGCTTTATTGCCACCGACATGACCGCCGCTATGACCGGCGAAGCCAAAGAAAAAATTGCCGGCGCTATCCCCCTAAAACGGCTCGGTACGCCGGAGGATATCGCCGCTCTTGCCTGTTTTCTAGCCGCTGATGAATCCGCTTATATTACCGGCCAAGTTATTCCTGTAGACGGCGGGCTTTTTATGTAGTCTCGGCATCACCGGCGGCCGGAATAAGTTCAAAACGTTCTTCTTCATGTTCGTCCAGTTTTGGCAGGTCGGCAATGCTGCCCAGCCGGAACGCATGGAGGAATTCTTTTGTTGTGCCGTACTGAATGGGATGGCCGGGTATGTCTTTTTTGCCGGCTTCTTTAATTAGCCCGCGTTCAAAAAGCAGGCGTATCATGGTATCGGCGGAAACGCCGCGCAATTTTTCGATTTCATTACGGGTAATCGGCTGGGAATAAGCGATAATGGCAAGCGTCTCCATAGCCGCGCGGGAAAGTTTGGATTCGTTTTTTTTGCCGTAGCGCTCGCGCAACGCATCCCAGTATTCTTTTTTGGGCGTAAGCATGATGCCGCCGCCTAGGCGCGCCAGTTCCATTCCGCTGTCCGCACCTTCAAAGCGCCGCGTAAGATTTTCCAGACAAATTTCAACCGCTTTTTTTGAAAGCCCCGTAATGCGCGCAATAGCGTCTTCGTCTACAGGTTCACATTCTAAATACAATACCGCTTCTACCAGCGCCGTTTCGCTGCTCAAATTCAACTCCATTCACCAAGTTCTCTGCCCAAATCCTCACCGGGCCTTATCAGTATATCGCCAAAAAGTTTGTTTTGTAATATAACGGCGATTTTGTATTTGACCGCTTCCAAGAGGGCAAAAAAAGCACACACTATATCCATAAGAACGCCTTTACGGGTAATCAAATCGGTAAAATAACATTCTTTTTTGGTTTCCAGCAGTTCGGAAAGCAGAGTTATTTTTTCGTTTACCGACACTTCTTCGCGTAAATCCATAATACGTTCTGACGTAATATTGGTAAGAGCGGTAAAAGTTTTGAGCAAATCCCAGACATCCATTTGCCGCCAAATATTTTCATCGGTATCAAACGGAAGCGCGCGCTGCATCTTTCTACGTTCAATTACCCATTCGGTCTCGCGTTCTTTTTCTTCTATTAGATTAGTAAGTTTTTTGAAACGCTGGTATTCAATCAGTTTTTCTACAAGTTCCTCACGGGGGTCGCCGGCATCGTCCTCATCCGCGAATTCAACCGGCAGAAGCATACGGCTTTTGATAAGAATCAGCGTTGCCGCCATAAGGTGAAAGTCTGAAAGTTGGTCAAGGTCGTACTCGGTGGCAAAACTTAGGTAATAGAGGTATTGTTCGGTAATTTCGGCTATAGGAATATCGTAAATGTTGACTTCGTTTTTTTTGATAAGGTAAAGAAGCAAGTCGAGCGGACCTTCAAAAGCGTTCAGTTTGAAAGCAAGTTTTTCAGGCCCGTTTTCTGCCTGAACGTTGTCCGCGGCGGTAAGTTCTTGTTCTTGTGTCTCCACAACGCCAGTATATCAAACTTGTGAACTATCCCCTATCCCCTTGCCCGCTAAATTTCTTCCCTTGCGTTCAACTTGAGGGCATCAAAGAGTTCGCCGCAGTTGCCTTGCATTACCGCGTCCAGTTTGTAGAGG
>JAIRPM010000051.1 GCA_031257075.1 Spirochaetaceae bacterium | reverse complement strand
TCCGGCAATTTCCACTGCAATCTTTACGGCAATTGCTACGTTGACGGTGTTCAGTGTTACGGCGTGCTTAACATTGAGTGCAGCGGCCGCGCCTGACCCGGAAGCGCAGCGCAGGTCGCAGACGGCGGCGGCAAGAAAACAGGCGGTTGAAATGGCAAAGCCAATAAAGACAAGCCAGCCGCTGCGCCCCGCATGGATTGACGATGTGCCGGAGTCGGAAAAAACGCTTTCGTTTGTCGGCATAAGCGGCAAATATGTCACCGAAACGCAGGCGCGAAGCAGTGCCCGCGAAGATGCCCGCCGTCAGTTGGTTGATTACTATGGTACACTCATGGTGAACAAAGGGCGGGAAGCGCAGGCAATAAACGCTGTGTCCAGTGATGTTATTTCACCCCAAATTGCGGCGCAGCAGTTAAACGAGCGCATCGCACAGGGTGCCGCACAGGCATTGGGCGACCGCCGTTTTTACTGGGAATGTTTTATGGACGAAAACAACCGCGAGTACTATGTTGTGTATGTAGAAATGCAAATAGACAAAGCGCGGGTTGCCCGTATCATAGATGAATTCGGCAGAGAGAAAGCGGCTGATTTGCAGAAAAAAGCAGCGGAAGAACAAGATGCCCGGCGCCGTCAGCAATTAGAAAAAGCGGCGGAATTCTTTGGCGGTAATTTAAGTTCCAGTATGGATTTGTAGTATCCGTTCAAAGCGCACAAGCCGTATTGCCTTGTGCGCTTGCTTAATATAAGGCAATTTTATGAAAAAATTATTTGCCATCCTAGTGTTTGCGGCTTTTCCTTTCGCATCCGCATTTGCGGACACGCCGGTTGCCGTTGTCGCTCCTGTAGAGACAACTGACGAAATTAAGCGTGAATTTAGTGGGCAAATAGAAACGATACATGAACTATTCAGCGGCGCGTTAGCAAATACTCGTATTATAAAAATGGTTGCCCGCACAGAATCCGCAATGAAGGGCATACTCACTGAGCATGATTTTCAAGAGGGCAGTTGGTCTGACAACACAAAAACAGCGGCTCTCGGCAAAGCGCTCAATGCTACTATTATTATTCGTATAAGAATTGACCCCATAAGAAACCGTTATGTTTTAATAGCAACCGCATTAAATTTACAAACGCTTGAACAAATAGCAATGGAACGAAAATCAATTGACGATATTGAAGATATAATTTTAGAAAAAGAAATAATAGAAGACTTTGCCGGAGGGATTGCAAAAAAAATAGCCGGGGACAGCGTAGTACAAACAAATACAACCGCTGCCGCTTTTACGATTCCAGATGATTTTGTCTTAATAAAAGGCGGAAGGTTTGATATAGGCAGTCTTATAGAAGAAAAAGGACGCGGCGGCGATGAAAGTCCCAATCCACACATTACCATAAGCGATTTTTATATGTGCAAATACGAAGTAAATCAAGATGAGTATACACGTATTATGGGAAAAAATCCCAGTAAATTTCAAGGGAAAAATCTGCCGGTAGAAAGTGTAACATGGTATGCAGCGATTGAATACTGTAACAAGCGCAGTGAAGTTGAAGGGCTAACGCCTGTTTACAGGATTAAAAAGGGAAACGGACAAGAAGTTGAAGTTGAATGGAGAAAAAATGCAAGTGGATACCGGCTGCCTACAGAAGCGGAATGGGAATATGCCTGCCGCGCAAAAACAACAACGCCATATAATACAGGGACATCTATATCAACTGAAGATGCAAATTATGATGGAAGTTATACTGTGGAACAATGGTTTATTTTCTCTTACACGGAAACAAAAGGGACATTCCGTCAAAAAACTGTGCCGGTTGATAGTTTTAGACCCAACAAATACAATTTATACAATATGCACGGCAATGTAGCCGAATGGTGCTGGGACTATTGACCCTATTCTCATTTACCGCAAACAAATCCGTCATGAACTGAAACAGGCGATAAACGCATTATCAGAGGAGGGTCTTGGTCACACAAAATGGGAGCGCTTCGTTCGGCAAAACGCATCAGTGAAAAACCCGAAATCGCATATACAAATGTTGGATTCCGGCTTGTCCGTTCCATTCAATAATATGGACTAATGAAAATATCATCCGCAATATTTATATTTTTTACTATTATTTCCCCTGCGTTTCTCAATTTGTCGTGCTGGACATTGCCTGTTACGCAAAAACCGGAAGAAAACCCGCGTATTCTTTTGCGCACAATTCCAGAACAGGAGCCTGAATGGAAAAATATTTTACCACACGACAATAATCAAATTTATTTTGTCGGCGCGTCCCGTGCATTCCGAACCGAAACTGACGCCAGAAATGCTGCCCGTGAAGATGCGCGAATTCAAATTCTAAAATACTACGGGCAATATATAAAAAATACCAGCAAAGAATCCACCGTCTTGCGCGGTAATTCAAACGATATTTTAAATCCATATATTGAACGTGTTGACGAATTTGTCAGTTTTGCCGAATCTGTAGTCAAGCAGATACAAGCAGACCGGTATTATACAGAAGTTTAATGATAAATTCTTTATCTCAAAGCGTTATTATCAGCGTTGACAATATAAATAATACTACACCTATTAATATCAAAAAAGGCGAATCACTTCGTTTGTCCGTAAAAGTTTCAACAGATAAATTTAATATTGTTGGAGGTGCGTATTGTAAAGTTTCTATTACAGGCATGGGCGCAAAAATACCAGAAGCCGTATATAAAATAGAACCGGATAACTTATTTTATTTAATTATACACACTGCAAAATATTTTGCTGGATATTACAATGCCCATATTGAATTAATGCTCGACAAGACCGCACAGGAAATACGCAAAAACCCGGAATATAATTTTTCTTTTACGGTTCTATCATCCGTGTCTCATCAAGAAAACCCATTATTATTGCCGGCCGGGGAATATTGGGAAGGTCATATAACGTATAATTTTAATGGTAAATCATATACTGACATATACACTATTCTTCTTGATGAATTTGAAGGAGACCATTTATGCCGCATATCACTAAAATCTCTCTCTTTAGAAAAAGAAACAAGTTTTTTAGGCGATGGCACTTGGTCTATCAACGGTGAATTTATAGAGATTAAAGGTTTTCTTAACGGCTCTAAATCCAACCGGTCTATACATTGGACTAGTTCATATAAATTCACCGCTAAAAACAGTTTTGCGCTTCTTGTGCCGCCGTATCCAGATGCTTCAAATGCGCGCATTGTTTTTATGCGAACTAAAAAATAAACGTATCGCCATAATCGTTGTCTTACCGCACCCCAGCTATACCCCACTTACCGGTGAGCGCCATAATGAGCCCTCCCATGCCTATGGCAACTCCGGAGCAGCGCGGGGAAGCCGCCGTTTTGGGCAAAGATGCACCAATAGTCAGTGTCGATAGCGTGGGGGACTATAGCCGGACAATCAAGGAAGCGGCGGGTTTTTCACAGGGGGATAGTGGTGCCCCCCCTGCTTCAATACAAGAAAATATGCTAGACTAAAAAAGATACTAGCACTGATTAAATCCAATCGAGGATTTAATCAGTGCTTCTTACCTCGTATTTGCGCAATGCCGGCTTTACCGCCGTATGAGTAAATGCAAAACAAATTTCTTTGGAAAAGAAAAATTCAAAGTAAAACAGAGTGGTCGTGTAGTTATAATAAAGATGGAGGCTATAATGGCAAAAATAGAAAACGAAAAAGTGAAGCCGCTTGCGGGCGGTAAAAATGCATCATTGGAAGACAAGCGCAAAGCGTTGGAAGCAGCGAAGTTGCACCTGACTAAACAGTTTGGCGAGGGGACGCTGATAACACTGGGAACGCACAGCAACGCCGCCGGCATCGAGTCGATTCCGTCCGGTTCTATCCTGCTTGATGAGGCGCTCGGCATTGGCGGCTATCCACGCGGACGGATTATCGAAATTTACGGGCCGGAATCATCTGGTAAAACAACGTTGGCGCTCCATGCCATAGCAGAAGCGCAAAAGATGGGGGGCATTGCCGCGTTCATTGACGCGGAACATGCGCTTGACCCAATTTACGCGAAGAATCTGGGGGTAAATATTGACGAACTTGAAGTATCTCAGCCGAGCAACGGCGAGCAGGCTTTGGAAATCGCCGAAAGCCTTGTTCGTTCAGGCGCTGTTGATGTAATAGTCGTGGATTCCGTGGCGGCTCTTACTCCACAAGCGGAAATCGATGGCGACATGGGAGACGCGCATGTTGGTTTGCAGGCGCGTCTTATGAGTCAGGCGCTCCGAAAACTCACGGGGATAATCGGAAAATCGCGCACAGTGCTTATCTTTATCAACCAAATTCGCATGAAAATCGGCGTGATGTTTGGCAATCCCGAAACAACAACCGGCGGAAACGCTCTTAAATTTTATTCGTCGGTACGGCTTGATGTGCGCAAACAGGAAACACTGGAAAAGGGCGATGCGGACGCATTCGGCAACCGCGTCAAAGTAAAAGTTGTCAAAAACAAAGTCGCGCCGCCGTTCCGCCGCGCCGAACTGGAAATTCTGTTTGGTAAAGGCATTTCCGCTACAGCCAGTCTATTGGATGCCGCCCTCAAATACGAACTGATTGAGAAAAAAGGCGCATGGTTTTCCTACAACGGCGAAACTGTTGGACAGGGGCGTGAAGGTATGAAAGAATATATCGAACAGAATCCTCTGTTTGCGAAAGAAATACAGGAAAAATTACGCAAACTAATGTTTCCGGGCACCGGCTCTACCGGCTCGTCCAGTCCAGAGGATGCGGCGGCGGCCGCCGCCGCAAAAACCGCTGCTCCGCAGCCCGAACCATCCGATGTTTCTGCTCAGATTGAACCGGCCGCACCTGATACCGCTGATACCGGTACTGGCGATGCCGCAGCCCCCCGTCGTGGCAGGCCGCGTAAAGACAGCGGCCTTTTTTAGGCATTTTGCAGTAGCAGAGGAGGAACTATGGGCAGCGTAACCCCGGAGCAGAGCGCAGTGTTCAGAAAAATGCTTTTGTCTTTGCCAAAAGCAGAAATTCATTTGCATCTTGAAGCGCTGATAACTGTAGAGTCTTTGTGGAAACTCCGTCAAAAAAACGCGCTTAATTATCAAGGCGTTCAGACAAAGGAGGACTTGTACAAAAAATTTAATATATCGACCCTCAATGAATTTATTGACGTATTTATCAATATAATACAAAACAGTTTTAAAACAGAAGATGATTTTTCATATTTATTAGAGGATGCCGGTAAATATCTAAAAAACAACAACATTGTTTATGCTGAAGTTTTTTTTGCGCCGACTAAATTTATAAAATCAGGATTTAGTTTTCCTCAAATGATTGAAACGCTTACCAATGGCGCACGTTTGATACAGCAAAAATACGGCATCGAATTAAAATATTTAATAGATGTGTCTAGGACATTTGGCGTAGACAACGCAATGGCTAATTTAAATTTGACGCTTGAATACCGCACAGATGCTATTTTGGGCATTGGCTTAGGCGGCACGGAATCCAGCCCGGCAAAAGAATACGCGGCTGTCTACCAAAAAGCGCGGGAATACGGCTTGCATGTTGTAGCCCATTCAGGTGAGGATATGGGGCCGGAAGCGGTGTGGGATGTCATACAATTTCTGCAGCCGGAACGGATAGGCCATGGAATAAGCGCGGCGCAGGACAAAAAACTTGTGGACTACCTTGCTGAACGCCGCATACCGCTTGAAATCTGCCCTACCAGCAATTTGTTTACCCGTAAATATGTATCAAAAATTGAAGGACATCCGGTAAAATTGTTTTACGATAATAATATTTTTGTTACTATCAACTCCGATGACCCTACGCTTTTTTCCACAACGCTTGTTGATGAATATATGCTTTTATACACTAACGGTGTTTTTTCAGCCGCTGAAACAGCCGCGCTGCTAAAAAATAACATTTATGCTTCTTTTATGCCCGCCGAAAAAAAAGATGCTTTGTGGGCAGAAAACAAAAAACTGCTCACGGCCGGCACCGTAGATTGCTGACAAACAAAGCGGCTATTCCCATTCTATTGTAGCAGGCGGTTTGCTCGAAACATCATAGCACACACGGCCAATTTCAGGTACAAAGTTAGTAATAGCGGTAGATATTTCCCGCAAGTCTTTCGGGTCAAAAGGATACACATCTGCCGTCATCCCGTCACTGGCGCTAACAGCCCGTAATGCCAGAACATAGCCGTATTTGCGTCCGTCACCCGCGACACCAACCGACCGCAAAGGAAGCAATACGGCAAAAGCCTGCCAAATTTCGGCATAAAGCGTTTTTCCCCGGGAAGAAACACGCCTTTTCAGTTCATCCATAAATACCTTATCCGCAGCCCGCAAGATTTCGCATTTTTCTCTCGTTACTTCCCCCAAAATACGTACAGCAAGCCCCGGCCCGGGAAACGGATGGCGCATAACAATATGTTCGCCAAGTCCCAGAAGCCTTCCCGCCGCGCGCGCTTCATCCTTGTATAAACAATCCAGCGGTTCAAGTATAAGCCCCTCCTTGCGCTTGGCTTCAACAAGCGGGCTTCCTACATTGTGATGGCTTTTAATAACATGCGCTTTTTTCCCTACGCCTTTCCCGCTTTCTATCATGTCGGTATAGAGCGTTCCCTGCGCCAGAAAATAATTACCGGGTATCCCTAATTGCGCAACTTCCCGTTCTTGTATCGTAATAAATAAATCACCGATAATTTTCCGTTTTTCTTCCGGTGCGCTCACACCGGCAAGCGCGTTCAAAAATTCATCTTCAGCATGAACAATATGCAGATGTTTAGCGCCCAATTTTTGCAGCGCTTCCCGCGCCTCGTTGGTTTCATCTTTCCGCATAAGACCGGTATCAATGTACATAAGGTGAATGTACTCCGGCGGAAGCGCTTTCAAGAGCAGGGCGGCAACAACCGCCGAATCAACGCCGCCGGAAACAAGCAAAAGCACATGGCGGGTATCACCACCCATCGCTTGTTTGCGCAGCCGTTCCACCGCCTGGCTGATATACTGTTCGATAGTCCAGTTTTTAGCGCTTTTGCAAACACCGAAAACAAAACCCTCAAGAATTTCGGCGCCGCGCTCACAATGGCTTACTTCTGGATGAAACTGAACGCCAAACCATGGTTTTTCGCTATGATAGACAAACGCGGGATAACCGGTCGCGCTCACCGCCGCTTCGACAAAGCCGTCCGCAAGTTGCACCAGCGTATCGCCGTGGCTCATCCATGCGGTAAAAGAATCTTTTGTTTTCTGTCCGTTTATCAAATTCCACAAAGGCCGGTCTTCACGCGGCACGAGTTGTTCCAAAAGCGGCAGCGCATGCAAAGCCGCCTTTTTGGGCATTTTTTTTTTATCCGTGTTCATGCGCACTTCTATGCCGCCGAATTCGCGTTTGGGCAGCGGGGCAACCGTACCGCCAAGGTCTGTGTTCATCCGCTGAAGGCCGTAGCAAATTCCCAGCAGCGGCAATCCGCATTCATAGATACGTTTATCAACACACGGCCCGCCGGCGTAAACCGATTCGGGCGAACCGCTCAAAACAATACCCCGCACCCCATTGAGCGCCTCACCGTCAAGCGCGTTGTCGCCGGGAATTATCTCAGAATAAACGCCCATTTCACGAATACGCCGGCCAATCAATGCCGTTGTTTGACTGCCAAAATCTAAAATAAGTATTTTTTCCATAACATTTCAGTGTGCGAAAAAGGAATTTAAAGAATAAAACCGCCGGAGCTGTCTTCCGGCGGTTTTGCCGCGGCGCTCCGGCAACACTGCTTAATTCCCGGTTGAATTATGCGGTGTTGCCCATCGGAGATTACTCAGATTGTTCGAGAAGAAGTTCGTATTCAGGCAAATCACGCAGAACTTCCAGAATCTTCCCGCGAGCAGTCCGCGCTTCCCATGCATTGTTCTCTTTGCCCGGTAAAAAATCAAGTGTTACCTCATAACGGTAACCGTTTTTGATAATTTCCAGCGTAACAAATTCCCCTGTCATAGGATTTCCATCGGCATCAAGAAGCGCGCTTGAGTATGTCTGCCGCACAAATCTCTTGAGCGGGTTCCGTAACATACGGTCATCTTCGTATTTGTTAATAAACCGAAGGTGCGCATAGGGATATTTCTTGAAATTCGCATTCAGGGCCTTGAAAGCCTCCACTATTTTCGAATTCATTTGATTCGACTGTTGGGAAAAGCCAAAAGCGGCAACAAATGCCAGTAAAATACCGGCAGATATAGTTTTCTTCATAAGTGCTCCACTGCAATCAGTATACTGCTTCGTCTTTTTTTTGAAAAGGGAGGGCGTTAAAACTTCAGAAAAGCGGAGGCTAAAATTCAGCCTTATTCCTCATTTTTGAAGCCGCCGATACGCGAACGGTATTCGATGATGCGTTCCAGTACTTCGTTTACCTTTTCGCGTACCACAATGTACTTACCGGAGAGCATCAGTATCGTTGTATCGGGCTTGGACTCCATCGACTCAATCTGGTGCGGATTCAGCCAATACTCAACGTTATCTAGACGGGTTACTTTTATCATAAAAAGAAATTCCATGATTGGGAGGGCGGTTTCGGGGACGGGGTATGGGAGACAGCCATACCCCTATCCCCTACTCCTACCGTTTCAGCGTCAGCAGTTCTTGTAGTAACTGGTCGGCTGTTTGAATGGTGCGGGAATTTGCCTGAAAACCGCGTTGGGTAACTATCATGTCGGTAAATTCGGCGGCCATATCCACATTGGACATTTCCAGTGTGCCGGAAACTATTTTCCCTTTGCCGGCGATGTTGGCGGGGCCGATGTTGGCGTTACCGCTGTTGTTGGACGCGACAAAGGCCGTATTGCCGGCTTTCTCCAACCCGCCCTGGTTGGCAAAGGTCGCCAGCGCTACCTGCGCGAGGGCGCGGGTCGTGCCGTTGGTATAAATACCGGTTATTCTGCCCGAATCGTCAATTTTGAAACTTTCGAGGTAACCCATCGTATTGCCGTCCTGCCGGATACCTTTTGTGGAACTGGGGTCGGCAAACTGGGTAAGGGCGCGGGTAAAGCCGCCCAATTCGCCAAAGTCCAGCGCGAAAACCTGCCGCACCTGACCGCCGTCCGCGCCGGGGTCGGTGTTCGGCACATCGTAGGCGACATTCATCGTAATAAGGGGACGGGCTCCGTCCGGCGGCAGTTCGCCGCCGGACATATTGCCCGCTTCGTCTACCGCCGAAAAAATGGTCCCGTCATTGGTAAAGTTGACGGTAAAGGCGTTGGCCGCGCCCGCCGCCGGTGCTTCTCCGCCAAGCCCGGCGGATGTATTTGTGGGGGCCGCCGCTTCGGGGTCAACCACGACGGTTCCCGTCCACGCGTTGGGCGTATCCAGCACGCGGGTAAATTGTACTTGCAGGGTATGTTCCCGCCCGAAAGAATCGTAAATCTTGATTTCGGTATTCCAGGTACCCTCCGCGACAGCGCGGGGGTCGGTTGTGCCTTCGGGAATATACGGTGTCAATTTGTTAAGGTTACACGCATACTCAACACGGGTAGTTGTCCGGGCCGGGTCTTTGCCGCCTATCGGAATGGAGATGTTTTCGGTTGAGCGCGACACTTCGATAATGGCCTCGCCGTTAATGTCCCGCGCCTGCCAGCCCTGCACCTTCATGCCGTTAGCCGGATTGACGAGCGTCCCTTCACTGTCAATGTTGAACGCGCCGGCGCGTGTGTACAATTCATTCTGCCCTTCACGCAGGACAAAAAATCCCTGTCCGGTGATGGCAAGGTCGGTATTGACGCCGGTTGTTTGCAGAGAGCCCTGCGTATGAAGCGTATCGATGGACGCTATCGTCATACCCAAGCCGACTTCTTTCGGGTTTACGCCGCCGATTTCTTCGGTCGGGCGCGCGGCCCCAGCCAACTGTTGATAGAGCAAATCCTGAAAATTCGCCCTGTTTTTCTTGAATCCGGTCGTGTTAATGTTCGCAATGTTGTTGCCAACTACGTCCATTCGCGTCTGATGGTTTTGCAGACCCGACACGCCGGAAAATAAACTCCGCATCATATCGCTATCCTCCTACTCAAATACTTTGCCAACCTGCGACCACTGGTAGTAGCTGCCTTCTACCATGATACGCGGTTCCGCTCCGCCGCTTACGCCGGAACGGTCTACCGCCGATACGCGGCCCCCTACCATGCGTTCGCCTTCAATAACTTCAACCTGTTTGCCCAACGCTGAATTCGCTTCGGTAACAGACAGCATATTGGCAAGCCTCTTGAAATCGCCGGCCATATTTGTCATCTGTTCAAGGCTGGAAAACTGAGCCATCTGCGCGATAAACTGCTTGTCTTCCATAGGCGCCATCGGATCCTGGTACGACAACTGGGTTGTCAACAGTTTAAGAAAATCATCTTTCCCTAAACTTTGCCCGGTCGGTTTCCCTTCGTTTACTTTCGCGTTGTGTTCCCGCACAAGCCGTTCCGTCATCGCTTTGTCCTGAGGACTCATCGTTGTTTGTAATGTTATTCCATCCATATTAAATTCCTTACTCTTTGATACTCATACGAGTACGTCCAATTCCCTGTCCGGGAAAAAGAATTCGCGCCGCGTATCAGCCTCGCTTGCCGCTTCGTACCGCGCCACGGCAGCGCTCGATGCCGTCCATGTTTGCGCCGTGTCCGCGCCGCCGCCTTGCCCGTTGTTGGCAAGCGACATTTCCAGACGCGCCGAATCGTAGCCCTGCGCCTCGAACGCTTTTTCCATCTCGTGAACTTGCTGTTCAAACGCTTTGAGCGCTTCCTTTGTTTCCACAAGAATTTCGCCGGAAATTTTGTTGCCTTCCATCGTCAAGCGAATTTTGACATTGCCAAGACTTTCGGGTTTCAAATTGAGGCGTATAAGGCCGTCCCCGCCGTCTTTCAGCACAATTCCCGCCTGCTTTACAAGTTCACCGCCTAACGATGACTGCAATTCCTGTGAAAGCAAAGCCGTCAACCGCTCGCCGCCCGCCGTTTCCGTACCGTTTCCTCCCAAACCGGCTGGAGAAAAAGCGTTGTTGCCGCTGAACGCGCCCGAATCCGCTTCACTGCGAGCATGCGATTCAAATCGTGTCATATCAACGGTTATGTCCGCCACACGGCTTTTGCCGTCCGCGCTCTCCAATTGAGCGGCTGCCCGGTATCCGTCCGCAGCCTTTTCGCCGGCAGCGCCTCTTTGAACAGCAACTTCGTCCCCATTCTTTGACTTGCCATACCGGCGTTCGCTCAACTGTTCGCGCAGCGGTTTGGTTTCGCCGTCCCGAGCGGCCGTTTTCTGTTTAGCGGCATTGGCGCTGTCTTCCGGCGTAGAAACGCCGGTTTCAAGTTTTTTGCGCCGCGCGTCAACAACGGTTATTCGGGGAGCGTCAATTTCACCTGCTTCAATACCGCGCTTTTCAGATGAAAGTTCCGCCGCTATTTCCGCCGCGGATACGCCGCCGGGCGCTGCCCCGCCGGATTCACTTTGCAAATTTTCACCGGCGGCGCTTTGGTTGTCCGCGGTCCCGGCCGTTTTTACTGTGCCGATATCTGCCATCGGCGCTGCGACGTTTACCGGCGGGCCGCCGGTAAACGCCATATCTTCACCGGAATCCGGCGCGCCCGCAGCCAACATTTGGGTAAAACTGCCTTCGCCCTTTGCCGTTACCCCGTCAATTCCGCTTATTTCATCCCCTCCGGCTGAATCTTCCGGCAGTTCCGTTCCCCTGCTGTCCAAACCGGCGGACGGCGCGGCATCCGCCGCTTCGTTCAAAAGAACGCCGCTTCCGTCTATGGCAGGAAAAAGTTCGGGCGCGGACAAAAAGATGGTATCATTTTCCAATCCCTCGTCCACCGCATCGTCCGGCGCGGCATCACCTTTGCGATTAGATGCCGACGCTGTTTCGTTTTCTTTGTTCCCGCCGTCTTCTCCCGCGGCAGGAACGGTATTTTCGGCAGTCCCCATACCGGGCGCTGTTTGATACGGCGCCTCCTGATACGGCTCGACCGTCTGCGCAATACCGTTCCCTTGAGTAGTGTACGCTGAAAGCAATTCTTCAAATCGTGTATGCTCAACACGCCACTGCCCATTGCCGGGTGCGGTTGATTGAGGCAGGGTATATAAAAGCAGCGCCGGCGGTTCACTGCCCGCATAGGCGGCTTCGCCTGAAAGGGTGCGTAAACTCAGCACAGCCCTTCTCCTCTGGAACAGGCCGGCCAACGCCACTTTTTGTGGCGCCGGGCCTGTTCTACATCCCTGTTTGTGAAAATCTAACAGGTTCGTCCTTTTAGACCGGATTCTCCCTTCAAACTTAGTTCTCCCATTTATACCCTAAGTTTCCCGCCCACTCCCCTCCCAAGGCTGGGCGTTTCCTGTCTGTACCTGTCTTTTTCAATATCGGATTTTGGCAGCGGAAGTTTAGGGCAACGCTGATTAACGTCAATGCAATCAGCGTTGCCGCGCAAATTCCAAGAAAACAACCTTCCTTAGAGCGGGGTAAGCGCCGCATCCTCGTAGTCTTTGTAGAGAAAACGGCGTATTTTTTTCTGCGCGTTTTTTTCAAACTCAGCATCGCGGAGCGTAAAATCGCTGATTTTCTTGCTCGCGGCCAGTTTGCGGTTTTCGCGCTCAATTTCAGCTTTCACTAATTTTTGCACAAAGGCGGCATTGTTTGCCCGTTCGCCGTAATCTTCCGCAAGCGCTTCTTTGTTCGGGTAAACTATGGCAAAGATGAACTCACCCCCCCGCGCCGCGTCTTTACGCCCCAATACAAGAATTTCGCCTATGACACGGGAATTGGCAAAATGCGATTCGATTTCTTCTGGATAAATATTTTTACCGCCGCCGGAAACAATCAGGTTTTTTTTACGCCCGTTGATGTAGATAAAACCTTCATTGTCCCTATATCCCAAATCGCCGGTTTTCAAATAACCTTCGCTTGTAAACATTTCGGCGGTCGCTTCGGGATTTTCGTAGTAGCCGAGCATCAACGACGGCGATTTTACAATAATCTCGCCATCTTCAAAAGGCGGCAAATCGCGGGTATCACAATCTTTATCAACAATACGTACGCTGGTGTATTTGACCGGAAGCCCCACCGACACGTTGCGCTTGTGCCGGGCAGTGTTCACGCTGATAAGAGGGCTATTTTCGCTCATTCCATAACCATGCACAATATTGAATCCAAAGGAATCAAAAAAATCCGCCGTCGCCGGATTGAGCGCCCCGCCGCCGCCGACCATAATTCCGATAGAATCAAGCCCCGCTTTCTTGCGGATAAATTTGAAGACGCGCCGGCCGAATTCGGGATTGCCTTTTTTGGCTTCGGCAAGAGCCTTTTTACGAAGCAAGTCGAGTACAAATTTGACCGGAAACGGCGTTTTCTGATATTTTGCATCAATTGCCGTCTTCACTTTGTCATAGAGAAGCGGCACCGAAATAAGAAACGTTCCACCGCCGTCGCGGATGTCGCGGATAACCACGTCCCCCACAAGCCGTTCAACAAGAATAACCGGCACTCCGATAGCAAACGGCGCTAGAAAAGAACACGTAGTCGGATAGGTATGGTGCAAAGGCAGCACATCGATAAATATGTCTTTTTCATTGGGGGTAAGCATTCTGAGCGCGGCGCTCACATTGGCTATAAGCCCCTTGTGACTAAGCATTACCCCTTTGGCAAAACCTGTGGTGCCGGACGTAAACACAATGGAAACAGGGTCGCAGCCGGCAATGACGGCCTCACCGGTAAGCGGCTGGGAGCCGTCATTTATTCCAAATTCATAGTAAGAAACCGGGGAATAGGAATTATCGCCGCCGTCGCTCTCCTTCCTTTCTTCCTGCCCTTTGTTCCCGGATTCGGGAATCTGCGCTTTCACCACCAAATGGGGCGCGGTCAACGCGTCCGCAAATTCAGTCTTGCGCGCGGAAAAGAAAAAGGCTTTCGCGGCGGTAAGGGTGATGATGTTAGCAGCCTCGTTATCACTGATAAGAAAGTCCACCGGAACAACGGTGCAGCCGGCAATAGCCGTTCCCATCCACACCGCCATCCATTCCGGGCGGTTTTCGGCCCAAAGAACAACACGGTCGCCTCTTTTCAGCCCTGCGGCAAGAAGCCCTCGGGCAATTCGTTTACATTCATCGTAGTAATGAGCAAAAGTCCATACGGTAAATTCAGTCTGCCGGCTTTCACGGTAGAGAATGAAGGGTTTGCCGGCATGTTTTTTACAAATGCCTTCCGCAAACGCTGTAAAATTCATATATGGAATGTCGGGCCAATCAGCCCCATATTCTTTATAATCAAGCATAGTTCTATTTTAACGTATTTTGTTCATTTGTCAAACCGGAAGCAGGCGCTGGAATTTCAAGCATTACTTTAACAGCCGGCCGGCGAATGTCAAGAACAGGCAGGTTGGTGCCGATAGTACAAGAGGAGTACTGTATGAAACCATCGTGCTTTTTTCTAACGGCTGCCTTTCTTTTCGTGTCTACGGCGCTTTTTGCGCAGGAAACACGTATGTCCCGTGTTATCACGCGCACACCGGCAGGGGTAAACACGGTGGAAGACAGAATTGATGCCGGAATCGAACTGTTCGAACAAGGGCGCTGGGCCGAATCAATACAGGAATTGCGTATAGCGCAGCGTGAGGCTGTAGCGCCGGTAGATAAATCTGAAATTCTTTTTTGGATGGCGATAGCCGAAATAGCGAATGGGGATTATGAAAACGCGATAGTTGATTTGAATGACATACGCCGTGTTGACCCTTCGAGCGTGCGTATTTTGGAAATACCTTATCAAAAAGGGCGCGCCCTTTTTGGCCTGAAACGCTACAATGAAGCCGTGAATTTTTTTCAAGAATATGACAAAAGCATACGCATTGACGGGCGCTATATTAACAGCATCCGCTTTAACGCATATCCGGCAGACACAACGTACGATAGTTTTCAAATTGAATACAATAAAAAAGCGGCTGCCCTTTTCTGGATAGGTGAATGTTATTATTTTATGGAAGATTATGAACGCGCATTAGGCTATTATTCAACAATAGTCGAACAATATATGAAAAGTTATAAATATGAAAATTCGATGCACCGTATTGATTTAATAAAACAAAAAAAATTAAATATTGATTTGAGTGAAGAAATTAAAGTACTGCAAAAACCACCTGAAGATCCGCAAATGGAAGTTTATACCGGCGGGCCTTCATACGATGAGGCAATTCTTGCGTATCAAAGCCGTATCGCGCCCTACCTTATGCTCCGCGCTCTGGGCGAAGAGCAAAAGGTACGGCCTCAGGAACAGGAACCGACCCAAAGCGTAACAACCGTTCCGATGTCTGTTCCGATACAGCCGGTTGAGCAGGACTATGATGTTATTAAACGGCTCTTGGCAATAAAAAATTCCGCTGTTTCATTAAAAGACAAACTTATTTCGCTGCTTAACGCATACGATATGATAGAAATTCAGCGCTGGTAAGCCTCAGTTTACGGGAATGGAGAAAAAATAGTATGAAAAAAATAAATATATTGTTTTTTTTGAAAATTGCTTTATTGTTTTGTTATATAGTTCTTTTTTCTATGCCAATATATGCGGCGGAAGAATTCACCGATGGGCGCATCAAACTTGTCCTCGATGACCGTCTGGGAAAGTTTTCGCTCTATTACATGACGGATGTAGAAAAAAAAGTATACGAACCTTTATTCTGGGACAAAGACAAACGCACTTCTTATCTTTCTCTTTTTATTGATGGGCGTGTTTATGTACTGGGAGAGAGCGCGTCATTCAAAACAACAATACGCGGAAGCGAAACAAAACCCGCCCTTGTTTTTGAATCAAAAGATGTGTCCATAACTGAAGAATTTTCATTTATCAGAACGGCAAGTTCCGGCGTAACAAACGGCATTCGCATAGATTATAAAATCGAAAATTGGAGCGCACGGGCGGAAAATGCCGGATTAAGCCTCCTTCTGGATACTTTTTTAGGCGAAAAAGCAACACCTCACTTTCGCACCGATTTGCGCCCCATAGAAAACGAGACCACCATTGACCGCACAACAAGCGACCAATGGTGGGTATCGCGCAACAGCCGTTACGGGCTTATGGGCAGCATTTTTGTAACCGGGTTGGAATCGCCTGATTTTGTTTTTTTTGGCAACTGGAAACGTATGAACGAAACGCGCTGGAAACCGGAATATGTTCAAGGCAGAAATTTTAATTCATTGCCGTTTTCGGTAAAAGATTCGGCTGTGGCTTACTACATGGATGTTGGCCGCGTGGAACGCTGGCAAAAACGCCAGATGACTGTGCTTCTCGCCGCCGAAGACATCTATGGTTTTGAATACAACAAAACTACTCCTTCGCCGCTGGTCGTGCAAAAAGAAATCCGGGAAGCTCCTATCATTATCGTTCCAGAAACACCCCCCGCCCCCCTCCCTCCCGGCGGGCAGAGACTTCAAAATCAGAATATCGCGCTGGGAACTGGAGGGCGGATTGCCGGCCCGCCGGGGAACATTTTGCTGCCTATAGGGCCTATTCGGGTAGACATACAAACGTTGAATGAACTTATAGCCAAAGTAGATGAATATATATATTTTAACAGGCATGTTACTGAAGAAGAATTGCGCGGCATGGAAAGTGTTTTGCAGAAAATAAAACTGCGCCATGGCGCTTCATTCTAAATAACCCGGCATATCAAAAAACTCTAGTTTTTCGATATGCCCTAAAATCAATCGGGGATACATAGCAAATGAAAGTTTGGATTAAATTACTTATCGGTTCGGTGTTGGGGTGCATACTTGGATTTCTTGTACCGCAGGATTCCACGGTTGCCGCCGGCATTATTGAAACCGCTCATGGCGTAGCGCTTAATATCGGGCGTTATGTTTCTGTACCGCTTCTCTTTTTTGGGCTGACTATCGGTATTTACGAACTAAGAAGCACGCAGCAATTTTGGCGTTTGACGGTAAAAACTTTGCTGGTATTGACAGCGATTTCGGTACTTGTCATTTCGCTTGGCATTGCCGTTACGTTTATATTTCCGCCTGAACGGGTCTCCATTATTATGGAAGAACAAAGCGCTCCGCCCGGCATTGACCCGGCACGGTTTTTTCTAAATTTGTTCCCGCCAAATATGTTTTCGGTATTTACCGGAGACGGCGTATTTATATTCCCGCTGTTGATATGCGCATTTTTCATCGCAATCGGGTTAACATACGATATCCATTATACAAAGCTTATTATTACTTTTATTGATTCATTGTCGCGTATCTTTTTTCATATATCTGATTTTTTTTCAGAAATACTTGGCATTGTTATTATCGCTGTTTCGGCTTATTGGGCAATTCAATACCGTGATATTATTGAACATGGGACATTCAAAGCCGTTATTCTGCTGCTGCTTATTTTTAGTTTGATATTGGGACTGCTCATACTGCCTGTACTGCTTTATCTTTTCCGCAAGCGCCCCAATCCATGGTCGGCGGTGTACGGAATGTTTGCGGCGGCGATAGCCTCTTTTTTCTCCGGTGATATAAATTTCAGCCTGCCGGTTCTTTTGCATGTCTTAAAGGCAAATTTGGGCATTAAACGGCGCTGCTCTTCAGTTACAATAACATTGTTCAGCACCTTTGGACGGTGCGGCAGCACTATGGTCGCGGTCATCGCGTTTATTGTAATCGTAAAATCATATTCTATCTTTGGCATAGAAGCGCATGAAGTATTCCGCATTCTTGCTTACGCGCTCGGTTTTACTTTTTTGCTCGGCCAGCATGGCGGAAATGCCGCTTTTGTCTGCCTTGCCAGTTTGTGCGCGTCTTACGGCAATGGTTTTGAAAATAGTTTTCTTATTTTAAAACCGATTGCTTTTTTTCTTGTCGCGCTCGGCACCTTTTTGGATGTGATGGCTGCCGCGGTAGGTTCGCTTATTGTCGCGTCTATTTCCGGCCTTCGTGAAGAACGTACCGTCCGGCATTTTGTATAATGGGCAAATACAGAGGGCAACGCTGATTAGAGTCAATTTAATCAGCATTGCCTTAGGAATTCTTTAATGTTATGACAACAACTATTCCAGTAGAAGAATCGGCAGGCCGCGCTCTTTTGCATGATATTACATGTATTATTCCCGGTGAATATAAGGGAGCGCGTTTCAAAAAAGGCCATATTATTCAAAAAGAAGACATACCGGTACTGCGTTCGCTGGGCAAAGAACACATTTTTGTTATGGAATGCGAACCCGGCATGATTCATGAAAATGACGCAGCGCTGCGTCTGGCGCGCCTTTGCATGGGGGGGGGCATCAATGCTGCGCCGCCGTCAGAAGGGAAAATAGAATTATTTGCCGCATCGGACGGCTTCTTCGATGTCCGCTGCAGCGCGGTAACCGCCATCAATCTTACCGGCGAATTGGCGGTAGCCTCCCGCCGCCCTTTTACATGGGTACATTCCGGCGACAAACTTGCCGCGGTCAAGGCCATCCCTCTTTTCACCACCGAAGAAAAACTGCGTAATGCGGAACATATTGCCGGAGAAGAGGCAATTTTTTCCATACTGCCGCAAAAATTACAATTTGCCGCCATTGTTGTTACCGGCAGCGAAATTGCCGGCGGCCTTGTCAAAGACAAATTCACTCCGGCGCTCGAAAAAAAATTATATGCATTCGGCATAACCATAGTCCGCAGAATAGTTGTCAAAGACGGCACGGCCAATGTCGCCGCCGCGATACATGATTGTAAAAAATCTTTGGCGGCGGCATCGGATGAAGGCGATGCCGGCATCATCCTCTGCTCAGGCGGTATGAGCGTAGACCCCGATGATAATACGCCCGCGGCTATACGGCAGACGGCAGATGAAGTCGTTACGTACGGAGCGCCGGTATTTCCGGGCGCTATGATTATGCTTGCCTACCTTGCGCGGGGAACGCCCGTCTGCGGCCTTCCCGGCTGTGTTATGTTTGCCAAAACAACAATATTCGACGTACTATTACCTTTTTTACTCGCAGGCAAACGGTTGACACAGGAAGATTTTGCCCGTATGGGCTTAGGCGGCTTATGCCTAGGCTGTGTGGAATGTTCGTTTCCGGTTTGCTCGTTCGGCGCTTTTGCGTCAAAATTTTCCGCCCTTTGAAAGACAAACAGGTTTCCGGCACAATGAAAGCAAACCCTCTGCCGTTTGAACAGCGCGTTACGCTTCCTTCCTGCT
>JAIRPM010000201.1 GCA_031257075.1 Spirochaetaceae bacterium | reverse complement strand
ATAGATTCATTATCATTCAAAAGAATTTTGATTCGTTCAAGCACAGAAATAAAATTGACAGCGGTCATAATATCATCCGCGTTTTGGGTAGAAAGTTCATACCGTTCAATATAATTTGTCGCCGCTTTGTCAAGAAGTTGTTTTACCAGTTTGGTATGCTGTGATACAGGAATATAGTCCGGGTTTTTTGATTCATTGGACTGGGCTTTTCGCAGGTCAAGAAGATTTTTCGCAATGGCGGCAAAACGGCCTTCTATATCAATAAAAGCCCATTTCCAGCGCGAAGTTTCGCCGTAGGCAAGTTTAGTTAAATCAATAGTAAGGCCGGTTTTGCGGATAAAATATAATTTTTTTTCCGCGCTTATTTCGGAAAGTTCTTTCAGAGCTTCTTCATAATCGGAAAAAAGCGTATTTACCATATTGGTAACAACATTTTCGACATAGATGATTGCTTTTGAAAGCGCTTTCCGGGCATCGTTAAGCGCTTCTTCACTTTTCATGCCCAGCACCGCGACGCTTATGCCATTTATGACAAGATGGCACGAAGCGGCATCCAATTCTCCTTCGGCAAGATTGAACAACTTGCAGGCGGCTGTTTCAGGATGAGCGCGGCATTCCGCTAGAACTTCGACCTCCGTTTTTTGAAACGTCTTGATGGATATTTCATATTTTTTTATAAGTTCGTTATAGCGCCGCTGCTTTTCAAGTGTTGCCGCATTATTCATAAATTGTACCGCCTGCTGCCGTATTTTTCCAGAAGTTCATCAGCGTGAACAAGCGCGGCATCGCTTATATCGCCTGAAAGCATACGGGCAATTTCTTCACGCCGCTCTTCCGCCCTCACCGGCCGAATTTGCGTAATGGTACGGCCGTTCTGTTCTTTTTTTTCCACTTTGAGATGATTGTGCGCCTTTGACGCGATAACGGCAAGGTGGGTAACGCAAAAAATTTGTTTGACTTCGCCGATTTGCGCAAGATAATCGCCGACCGCGATGGCAACCTCACCGCCTATGCCGGTATCTACCTCGTCAAAAATAAGCGTATCGGCGGAAGCGTCGGCGGCGCTGCTTTCCGCCGGAACAAGGGCTGTTTTTATGGCAAGCATAACGCGGGAAAGTTCGCCGCCGCTTGCTATTCTTGCCAGTTCCCGCTCACCTTCACCGGCATTCGCGCTAAAAAGAAATTCAACATCATCGGCGCCATAAGGGCCTATCACAAAATTGGCCGAAGGCCGTTCCGGCGGGAGCAGTTCCGGCCCGCCGGTTTCGGCGCTGTTTTTGGGTTCAAGCCGGACACTGAATCGCGCGCCGGGCATCCCGAGCCGGGTCAATATTGCGCTTATCCGGCGGGACAAATCCACCCCCGCGGCGGCGCGTTTCGCGCTTAAACTTTTCGCTTTTTCAAAAATCGTTTTTTCCAGCGCCGTAATTTCTTTTTTGAGCGCTTCCCTGTTTTCTTCTGTGCGGGAAAGGGCATCTATTTCTGTTTCGGCTTCCGTTTTATAGGCCAAAATAGCGTCTTCGCTGGAAAGCGCCCCCTCCGCGGGCGCTGCCGCGTACTTTTTTTTGAGTTTGTTAATAAACGCAAGCCGCTCCTCAACCTGTTCCAGCCGTTCAGGATTAAAACTAAGGTTTGCGCGATAAGTTTTAAGTTCCTGCGCTATATCTTCGGCTTCATAAAAAAGGTCGGAAACACGGTTGGCAAGGGCGGAAAGGCCGGTATCCAGCGCCGCCGCCGCCCCGGCCGCGCTATGCGTCTTGCGGATGAGGGGAAGCGCCGCAATCTGCGCGCCGCCGCCCTCGCAAAAATTTTCACAGGCGGATTCAATATGCCCCGCCAGTTTTTCAAATGACACAAGCCGTGAGGATTCGGCTTCCAATTCACGGCTTTCACCCGGTTTGAGCGCGGCTTTTTCAATTTCTTCCACAGCAAATTGCAGGATTTCACGCCGCGCTTGCCGTTCTTTTTCGGAAATAACGGCGCTTTCCGCCCGTTTGCGTTTATCCTGCAATTCACGAAAAAGCGCGTTAAAAGCAACCGCTTCGTCTTCAAGAACGGCAAAACGGTCAAGATATTTACGGTGGTTGGCAGGCCGCAGCAGAGATTCATGCGCATGCTGGCCATGTAAATCAAAAATGAGCGCCATACAGTCGGCAAGGTCGCTGCGACTTACCGGCGTATTTTGAATGAATATAGAACCGCGCCCGTTTCTGCGCAAAGAACGCCGCACTATCAGTTCGCCGTCTTCGGGGATGCCGGTTTCCGGTACAATATCCCGTTCGGCAAGCCAGCATGCCAATTCGCTGCCGGGTATGGGCGGAATACCAAGCACCGCGGAAACCGAAGCTTCTTCGCAGCCGGCGCGGATAACATCGCCGTCCGCTTTTGCGCCCAAAAGAAAACTAAGCGCCCCCACAATAATAGATTTGCCCGCGCCTGTTTCACCGGTAATGATGTTGAGGCCTCTGTCGAATGAAACGGAAAGCGAATCAACAAGCGCGTAATTGCGGACGGTAAGTTCCAAAAGCATAGTTTTCAGTATATCATGAATGTCAACAGTTTTGTAGACAGTCTTCGATAAAAGCGCAATCGCGGATTGTTTTTTGACGCGTACCCGGACAGGCCACGCTTGTTTTTTCCCATATTTCAGACGATTCGAGCATCGAAGCCCAAAAAGGATACGTTCTGCATTGCGCGGGGCGGTTTTCATAAATGCCGCATCCGCCGTTCCAAAATACGCAGTCGCCGTTGGATTTTTCTTTCAATGAAAACCGTTTTTCCGCGCCTAAATCCACTTGACGGCAATAAACGGCATAAAATTCTTCGGCGCTAAGGGCGCATTGCCCGGCAATTTTAAGCGCTTCAGCACGGGTAATAAACACATAGCCGCTTTCCCCCCGGCAGCACGCCGAACAGCGCACACAGGAAAAAGCAAGACCGGCGCTATACCACGGTTTGTTCATCGGGCGCATTCGCTGTCCGCGCCCGTGAGGATATCGATACCATGGCGCACTTCAGTTATGACCGCTTCTAAACTTTCCCGCGCCGCTTTGGGGCTTCCGGGTAAATTGATAATGAGCGTTTTCTTGCGTAAAGCCGCTATACCCCGGCTTAACATAGCGCGTTTTGTATGGGCAAGGCCGGCGGCGCGCATCGCTTCGGCAATGCCATAGGCTAAACGTTCAGCAACAGCGGCAGTTGCTTCCGGTGTTATATCGCGGGGAGAAAAACCGGTGCCGCCTGTGGTGAGCGCGAGTTCGGCAATGCCGGTATCGCAAATCCGTTTGAGTTCCGCTTCGAGCAAAGATTGTTCATCGGGAAGCACCACAGCGGAAACAACGGAAAACCCGGATTTTTCGGCAATTTCGCGGACAACGGGGCCGCTTTCGTCAACGCGCAAACCGGCAGCGGCTTTGTCGCTTAAAGTAATGACGGCGGCGCGGTAAAGCCTCAGGCCGCCGTCAGTTTCAGGTTTCGGCAATGAATTCATCTCCCACGTTCAAATCGCCGCCTTCCAGCACCCGCGCAAACACGCCTTCACGGGGCATAATACAATCGCCCACCTGTTTATATATCGCGCAATGCGCATGGCATTCTTTGCCAATTTGCGTCATTTCCAAAAGCACATTGCCGGAACGGAAGCGCGTTCCAACAGGCAGGGAGGAAAAATCTATGCCGTCGACAACAAGATTTTCCCCAAACGCCCCAAAATCAACGCAGGCGCCTCGGGCACGGAAGTCTTCTATTTTTTGCAGCGATAGCAGGCTCACCTGCCTATGCCAGTTTCCCGCATGGGCATCCCCTTCGATGCCGTATTCTCTGATAAAACGCCCGCGTTCAACGTTCCGTTTTGCCGTTCCTTTGGCCGCACTGATACAAACAGCGGTGATTTTTGCCATCTATACTTTTACCTTTGTTTTTGCGCCCATAATGCCGGCCGGTTTTATAAGCAGAATAATAATGAGGATAGAAAAAGAAATAGCATCGGCATACTGCGAATTGAAACTTTTGGTAAATGTTTCGGCAAGCCCTAACAATATACCGCCGAGCATAGCCCCGGGTATCGATCCTATGCCGCCAAAAACAGCGGCTATAAAGGCTTTCAGCCCGGGCATAGTTCCCATAGTCGGTGAAATTTGCGGATAGGCAAAAGCATAGAGAATACCGCCCGCCGCCGCCAGCATTGAGCCAAGCGCGAAAGTAAACGAAATTGTCGCATCCACCGAAATTCCCATAAGGCTTGCTGCCTGCATATCAAACGAAACGGAGCGCATTGCTTTTCCACGCCGTGTTTTATTCACAATGTAATTAAGCGCGACCATAAGAAGCGCAGAAACCGCTATCACTATCATTTGAATATTAGAAATAGAAAAACCGCCAACCGCTATATTGTAAACCGCGGGGCGGGGAAATTGCCGGGGATTCGGGCCGATAAAAGGAATGACCCGCGCCGCGTTCTGCAGGATAAGAGAAACGGCTATCGCGGTGATAAGCGCGTTCAAGCGGGGCGCGTTACGGAGCGGTTTATAGGCAAAACGCTCAATACCGGCTCCCATGCATGCGCAGAGGAGCATAGCAAAAACAAAAGCGGCTATTATACCGAAGGGAGTTACGCCCCAGAATGTGAGCGCATAAAACCCGGCATACGCCCCTACCATCAGGATGTCGCCATGCGCAAAATTGATAAGGAGAACAATCCCGTAGACCATTGTATAACCAAGGGCGACAAGCGCGTAAATACTGCCAAGAGAAAGGCCATTTATTAATTGTTGAACGATAAGCACCACAGAAACAGTGTAGCGGAAAAATAGAACAATGGGGAGTAGGTGTAAAACATCAAGCGTCCCAGCCTGCCGCCTGAAAACCAAGTCAATTTATCCGCACCCCCTCCCGGACGTGCCGCCAGCGGAAGGCAACGCTGATGCGGCAAACCTCAAAACCAAAGACTTGCCGAAAAGTCAATTTTATCAGCGTTACCCTATTTATTGCTCTTTCTTCTATTACAGTTCCGGCACAAAACCTGCGCATTTGTTAAATCGGTTTTGCCGCCTAAACTCCATGGAACAATATGGTCAATTTCGAGCAGGCTTTCATCGTAATGCTGTTTGCAGCCATTACATTGATAAAGCCCTTCGCTGTTTTT
>JAIRPM010000197.1 GCA_031257075.1 Spirochaetaceae bacterium | reverse complement strand
AGTTACATTCAGCGCCGGCTCAAAGTAGGCTACAACCGCGCCGCCCGCATTGTCGAAGAAATGGAACACCGGGGCGTGGTCGGTCCCGCCCAAGGCTCACGCCCCCGCGAACTGCTGCGAGCGGTGTAAAGATTTATCCTAATTCGCCCATACGCTCGGCAGGGGAAACGATTTCGGTAACGCGAACGCCAAAGTTTTCATCGATAACGACAACTTCGCCTTTGGCAATCGGCACATGATTTACCAGTATATCAACCGGTTCGCCGGCAAGTTTGTCCAATTCGATAATGGTGCCTTCGCCCATTGACAGTATTTCTTTTATCAGTTTACGGGTGCGGCCAAGTTCAACCGTCATCTCCATAAACACATCCATAAGGAGGCCGATGTTACCCTGTTCGCGGGGGCCTATACCGGAACTAAGGCCGGGGAACTGCACCGCCTGTACGCCCGGTGTCTGGGCAAAGACGCTGGAACCTACGTTTCCTACACCCAAACCGCCACCGGTATGCGCCCCGCCGGGACGCTGCTGAGGGGCGACCGCCTGAATGGCCGAGGTTATCGCGGAAACCACCTGCGGCCCAAAAATTTCCCAGACTTTATGCTGCTTCCCGTCTCCCATATCAAGGCCGTAGAGAGCAACCGCAAAATCTCCGCCTGGCAGCGCAACTGTCGCCTTGGCAAGGTTTGCCGCTTCCGGGGAAGCGGAGGCTATAGATTTATTACCGGTTTTATTGGTAAGGGCGGTAATTTCAGTACCGGTCATCTGCGAAACAACTTCGCCAATCACCGACATTGCCATATCGTCCAACGCCGGATTTTCTTCCTTGTTCATTAAGGAAGCTATGCCTTTGGCCGTTTCTTCGCCCATAAGGAATAGATGTTCCCCCGGGAACCCGGAGGTAAAATCAATTTTGACGGACGTTACGGTATCGGGCAGTTGTGCCAAAAAGGCATCACGGTTTGCCGAAGACAATTCCGGCTGGCCGAATTTTACTCCGCCGCCGGTCATCGCGGAAATGTTGGAAGACTGCGCTTCCACCGTGCCGTTCAAACAATCTTTTAACGCGCCAAGGCCATCAAAACCGCCGCCGCCGGCAGCAGCAGCCGCTCCGCCGCCGCCTAGCAATGCATCAATTTCAGCCTGTGATAAAGCGCCATCGCTCATAATAATCCCTCCCCAACTTCACCGAATTCCTCAAGGTCTGTCGCCTCAATGTCTCCCAGTTTTTGCGTAATTTGAATCGCCATCTTTTTGCCGACCACGCCCGGTTTGCACAAAAATTTTGTTTTGCCCGGACTTTTCTTGCCGCCGCCTATATTCAGCGTGAACGGGTCGCCCACTTTAACAGTGTTCAACCTGACCATATCACCTATACGCAAGGCAAGCACATCGCGCACCGGAATATTGATTTTCCCAATTTCGGCTACTACATTAACATCGACAGTTACCAGTTTCTCCTTGAGCATATTCAGATTTTCGATATTTGTACCCTGCCGCGCTGTGGCATACCAGAATTGCGCCGACAATTTTGGAATTATCGGTTCTATCGTAAGGTACGGAATACAGATGTTCATCATTCCCTCGACTTCGCCTACCTTCGTTTCCAGCGTTACCAGCACAACCATCTCCGTTGGCGGAACAATCTGAACGAACTGCGGATTTGTATCAATTTGCCCCAGACGCGGCCGCAGGTCTATCACCTGCGCCCATGCCTCGCGCATATTTCCCAAAATACGGACAATGATGCCTTCCATAACGGACTGCTCAATATCGGTAAGTTCATGCTGCGTCTTTGACCCCTCCCCCGTACCGCCGAAAAGCCTGTCAATTATCGAGAACGTAATGGTCGGGTCGATTTCCATTATAGCGTTGCCTTTGAGCGGGTCCATATTGATGATGACCAATGTCGTCGGAGTCGGTATGGAACGGATGAATTCTTCGTACGTCAATTGGTCTACCGAAGCGACATGGACATGTACCATAGAGCGAAGATTCGCAGAAAGCGCCGTCGTTGTAAGGCGGGCAAAAGTTTCATGCATAATCTGCACGGTGCGTATCTGTTCTTTGGAAAATTTGTCCGGCCTTTTAAAGTCATATATCTTGATTTTACGCGAGTCGGTTGCCGGCTTAAAGTCCTGCTCGGTGTCCGCATCGCCCGCGTTTATCGCTGATAATAACTGGTCTATCTCGTCCTGCGACAGAACTTCGGTCATAGTTTATTGTAGACGGCGCAAAGACCGTCTGTCAAGGCAGCAGCAAACGCCCGCCGCCGTTATAGTTCAAATTTATGCCCGTAAAGAATACCCATAACAAAAGGCCGCCCGGCGGGGAAGAAAACAAGTTCGCCTAATACGAGAAACTCGCCTCACGAAGCGGTTAAGAGGGCGCTGCCGGAATAATTACAAAGGCGGCTATATATGTTTTTGCAATATAATAAACAGAACAAAATATGGTTTAACCATGCCAATTTAGTTTTGAAGAAAATCATAAATTTAATCTTATGCGGAAAACAATCAAAAAGAAATCCATTGATCTATACGCTTTTTGCAGGCATGGTATTTGATAGGTCAGCGCCGATTAAATTGATTCTAATCAGCGCTGCGCCAACTGCCGGGATTTGTTCCGGCCGCCGGACGCTATTTGGTAAAGGCCGTCTTTACATTCAAGCAGCATGTCTTTTTCAAGGGCGGCGCACACACGAAAAAATTCAGCGCCTTCGATGCCGGTACTACGCTGAAGCCGCGCCGCGTCCGCCGGGCCTTTGTCAAGAAGCATGCGAAGGACAAGGCTGCGGCGCTGGCGGAAGGAGCCCTCAAACGGGCTTTGACGGGCATAATGAGCGCTGCGCCGGTTGGGGTTGGGTGTAATTTTTTTGATATACGCGCCGTAATCCATCAAAGCCCAGTACCACAAACGCGGGTTTTCACGATTGAGCGCTTTGTCCAACACGCCCGCAATTTCTTCATCGCGGACATCTTCAACACCGGCAAAAAAGAAATGCAGAACGGCGGCGCGTATATTTGTTTCGATAAACACCGAGGGCACATTGTAAGCAAAACAGGCTATCGCGCCGGCGCTGTACGGGCCTATACCCGGCAGTCCAATCAGTTCGGAAGGGTTTTTCGGGACTTTGCCGCCATATTCGCCGCAAATACGGGAAGCGCATTCCCAAAGCGCCCTGCCGCGCCGGTTGTAGCCAAGCCCGTTCCATTCACAGAGCGCGTCTTCCAGCGGAGCGCCGCATAAATCTTCGGGCAAAGGCCAGCGTTCAAGCCAGCGCTGCCAGTAGGGGATAACACGGTCGATTTGGGTTTGCTGAAGCATAAATTCGCTCACCAGAACCCCCCATGGCTTCGTGTTTAGCCGCCATGGGAGGGTTTTACGGCCATGTTTTTGATAAAAGGAATAAACTTCGGCGCAAAACCGTTCGATACGCCTTGTCACGGCAGATTTTCCAAATCCGGCAGGTATTTTTTGTGCGCTTCCCTCAGCCGGCGCGTATCGAGATGGGTATATATTTGGGTAGTAGACAAATCGGCATGGCCTAGAAGAATCTGCACCGAGCGCAAATCCGCGCCGCCTGCAAGCAATTCTGTCGCAAAACTGTGCCGCAAAGTGTGCAATTTTGAATTTTTTCCTGAACGGCGGGCCAGAGCCGCGTAGTTTTTCCAAGCGGTTTTGCGGGAAAGCCGCTTGCCTAAATTGCTGACAAACAAGGCTTCTGTTTTTTTACCTTTGAGCAAAATGTTCCGCGCTTGCGTTAAATACGCCGTCAACAAAATTTCCGCCGCATCGCCAAAGGGGACAAGCCTTTCCTTGCCGCCTTTTCCCCGCAGCAAAATTACCCCTTCATTGAAATAAACATCGTCTATATTTATGCCTACCGCCTCGCTTATGCGCAAACCGCAGGAATAAATCAATTCAAAAAGAGCCTTGTCACGAAGCGCCGGCGGT
>JAIRPM010000131.1 GCA_031257075.1 Spirochaetaceae bacterium | reverse complement strand
ACGTTTTCCGGCTGGTATAACAACTCGGCCTTTACGGGAAGCGCGGTTACGCAGATAGTCCAGGGGGCTACGGGCAACAAAGAGTTCTGGGCCCGTTGGATGCCGGCAAGCGGCCAGACCACGCCTGTAACCGGCAAGGAAGACAATCCTGACCTGATGATAAAGTTCGGGGTAAAAAGCGAAGGCTACGCGATTTCGAGTATATCACTGAAAAACGTTTCCGACACCTTCACCGATGTGAGCACCTATATAAAGACGCAGGACCCGGCCAGCGTGAATCCCTCTAACGGGCTTGGCGGCGTCATAAAGATGGGTGATTATATCAATCTTCATTCGCTCAGCGTGGCCGAGTATAACGGTAACGGCGGCGCCATTGACCTGACCAACTCAGGCGCGGGAGATGACAGACTGCGCGTTATTGTAGTGGCGATAAACGCAAATAGCGCCTATAGCGGCGCAAAACCGCCGCACCTTGTGTTCCGCTTCAAAGAACCGCCCGGAACGGCCCGTCTGCACAGCAGCTCCACAATCAGCCAGCGTTCTACTTACTTGAGCACCGAGATGCATAACTACTATCTAAAGGAAAACTTCTGGACAGGGCTAAAGAACGCCGGGGTGCCGGAAGAGGCTGTGTTTAAAGCATACCGCGTCCACCCACTCCAATACGATGAGACACGTGTTTCTGGGCAATTCAACACTGACGTTCCACTGTGGCTGCCTACCGTATATGAGATGACTGGACAATCCAACGGTCTTACCTTTAGCGAAGAGTCTTCTTCATACCGCAGCGGTGGTTATTTCCCGTATTATTCAGATGACCAAACAAACCGGTATGTACTGAGGGCTTCCTTCATTTGGACATCCAGCCGCCAGCCTGGTTCAAGTCAATTTGTTGTATGTTGGCAGAATGGTGACTTCACATTAAATGACATTGCGGATACTGCCGGCGGCGTTGCCCCAGCATTCGCTATAAAGTAAGGCAACGGTTGCTGCCAAAAAGTTAACGGAAACAGGAGGCCGGCGGCCTCCTGTTTTTTTTGCGTTGTTCCAAAGGCCGGCGGGAGTGAAGTCAAACCCTGCCGGCTTTTTGTACTATATTGATATTCTTTTCACGTTTTTATACACTAAAGCGATTGTTTTAACGGAGGTGAATGTCGTCTGGTGGCGGCTGCGGACTTCAAATCCGTCAAAGGGCGGAAACGTCCTTGGTGAGTTCGATTCTCACACGCCTCCGCCATTTTTGTTGCCGCTCCTTAGGGCAAACGCGGCAGGCAATTCTATTATAGGAAGGATGAATTTCAGCCCGAAGTCCCGCCGCGAGGGCGGGCTTCGAGGATGTAGGGGTGTTCGATTTAGCCTTTCATACCGGTTGTTGCAATACCTTGTACGAAATACTTTTGCAGTGAAAAGAAGAGTACAAAACAAGGCAGTATCGACAACACCGACATAGCAAACATAGAACCCCATGAGGAAATTCCCGATGAGTCAAGGAAGAGGCGCAATCCCATTGGAATCGTATATTTCTGCGGAGAATTTAAGTAGAGCAATTGATTAAAGAAATCATCCCATGTCCACAGAAAAGTAAAAAGCACGGTGGTAATAAGCGAGGGAACGCTAAGCGGGAGTATAATTTTCAGATATATACCGAATTTGCCGCAGCCGTCAATACGCGCCGATTCGTCTAAATCTTTAGGCAGGCCGCGAATGAACTGTACAAGAAGAAAGATAAAGAAAGCGTCTGTGGCAAATAGTTTTGGTACAATGAGGGGCAAAAACGTGTCTATCCAGCCAAATCCGCGAAAAATAATGTAACGCGGAATAGTGGTAACATGGGCAGGAAGCATCAGTGTAAGCATCATAACGCCAAACAGAATGCCGCGCCCGGGAAACTGCAGGCGTCCAAACGCATAGGCCGTCATTGAACAAAAGGCCGCGTTGCATATCAGGCAGAGTATACAGATGATAAATGAATTGCTAAAGAACGCGCCAAAAGTAACGATGCCGATACCATTCCAGCCTTTCAAATAATTCTGAATTGTCCATACTTTGGGGATAAGCCCGGGGTCGCTGAAAATTGCCGCGCCTTCCTTGAAACTAGCCATAATGAGCCACACGACCGGATACAGCATAAGTATACCAAACAGAATGATAATAATATTGGCCGCGCTTGCGGCAATTTTCCGTTGTGTTTCTAATTTTATATTCATACCGGCCTCCTATTCGCCGCTTCCATACGATACCATCGAATTCGATAGTTTGAAGGTAACTGCGGTCAATACCGCGATAATTAGCAGTAAGAACCATGCCATTGCGGATGCGTATCCCATTTCAGAAAACCCGAATCCTTTGATATACAAGTACAAACTGTAAAACATTGTCGAATCGAGAGGGCCGCCGTTGCCGCCTGACACAATGAATGCCTGCGTAAAACTTTGGAATGCGCTTATCATTTGCATAATCAAATTGAAGAATATGATGGGCGAGAGCGCCGGCAGGGTTATATTAAAAAACTGCCGCACTTTGCCCGCGCCGTCCACACTGGCCGCTTCATAAAATTCCTGCGGTATTTGTTTCAGGCCGGCAAGGAAAATAATCATCGGCGAGCCGAACTGCCATACCGACAAAATGATAAGCGTGGAAAGCGCGTATTTCGGATTGGAAATCCAGGACGGCGGGTCAACATGAAAAGCGGCTTGCAATATCGAGTTGATAACGCCGTCTCCGGCAAAAAGCCTGCGCCATAGCACGGCAATGGCAACCGAACCGCCGAGCAATGTGGGTATGTAGTAAATGGTGCGGTAAAACGGTATCAGGCGCAGTTTCTGATTCATAAGCATCGCCACAAAAAGGGCAAAAGCCAGTTTGAGCGGAACCGAAATGAACACATAGCGGAATGTTACAAACAGCGAATTCATAAAACGGTCATCCCGTGGGAACTGGTCGTTTCCCGCAAACATAATGAAGAAATTGCGCCAGCCTACCCACTTAGGCGGCTGTAGAATGTTGTACTCAGTGAATGATAAATACAGTGAGTAAATCATTGGATAGAGCGTAAGCAGTAAAAAGCCAATGAGCCACGGAACCAAAAACAGATACGAACCGATATAGTCTTTTACTACTGTTGCGCGTAATTTTTGCATGGTTTCCTCCTAAAAATACTTAATGATTTTGCGCCGGTCTGAATACCGGCAGAGACAGCCGTCAACCGTAACATTGCACCGGCGTTTCTCTGAGTATTTAGTATAAAAACCGGTCTGGATACCGGCAATGAAGAAAAAAACGTCAATAATGGATAAAAACGTCAATATCTGACTAAAACAAAAAAGCATCTGCGGTTTTTGCCGCCTGCGCGCCGCACATTAAAACATTAATTCTCTTTGACTTTTTTTAGATTTTTTAGTACATTGTTATTGTGAAAGCGAAAGTTCTTTTTTGTTTGCCTCTCGTGTTTTTGGCTTCATGCGACCTTCTGGAGAGCAGGTTTACCTTTGACGCTTCGTTGTCGCGTACTGTTGTTATTACCGACGTACCGGAAGAGGATGAGGACGGCAATCCGATTGATTGTGAAATGCGGCTTTCGGAAATTGACAAAGACCAATACATTATCCTTGCCCTGTTTGCTGAATTGCCGGGTTCGGGAGACTGGACGAGTTCGGTTACTGCCGCCGATTTGGTCAGGACTGCCTTCGCGTCAGGCCGGATAGAAAACGGCAAATTTGAATGTAAACTAGTGAAGGCAAATTTGGATTATTGGACAGCGAGCGGTCCGTACTGGCTGGCCTTTGTTATGGCTGACAACCTGATAACCGAGGTTACACTGGGCTATCTTTCAAAAGTCAGGCATTATTTTCAACCCAGTTCGCATTATCTGTACCTTACCAACCAAGACTTTATGGGCGATATGGAAATGTCTATAGACATTTCAAATCTGCCGGGCATGCCCTTTAACAACGGCGATAACCCTCCCGTATCTGACGAGGATGAAGAAGATTAGCGCCGGGCGCTACCCGAAAAGCGGTATTTTAAGCAAATCAATGCGGCTGTTGATGTATTCAAGCGAATCGTGGTTGAGTACAGTCCGGCGGTAGGGGGTGCCGGCAAGCGCTTCGCTTGGATACCAGCCGCGTTGAACAAATTTGCGGCTGTGGCCTTCTTCATACCAGTATACCAGCGCCATATTTTCACTGTCCAATTCAATCGCGTTAATACCTTTTTTGCTGATGGCGCATCCTGAATTGAACAGGCAGGGTACCGGCAATTCATCGCCGTAGAGGCTGCCGCGCAGCGCGTCCCGCCTTTCTGAATTGCTCAATTTGTGCAATTCCTTTCGCAGTTGCGTTACTTCGTTGCGGAGCGCTTCTTTTTCCGCGCCGTGCGCCTTGGGGTAGTTGCGGCAATGGTTTTCAATTTCAAATTTGATGTATTCAAAACGCCCCAATGACTTAAAAAGAGGCCTATGGGTATGCGCGATTACCGATATGCAGTCGTTTTCAATTGAAAAACGGTACGCTTCTTTTTCGATAAAAAAACGCTTTCGCGGATTTCTTCCGCCGGTCATAGTAGGAATTCCAAACGGCCTTAGCAGATAGCGAATCAAAATGCCGAAAAACGAATTAAAATGGGTGTATACCGGCGACAATTGATGGCCATGGTACACATAAACCGGTTTGTAACCCGTTTCAATGCGCACCGCGTTGGTAAGTGGAAAAGGGTAGTTTTTTTCAAAAATGAGCGCATGGTCATGGTTGCCTATTGTTTTGAAAAGCATTTTTTTTTGCGCAAAACTGTCAAAAAGAGCGTACAGTTCATGCCAGTAAGCCCGGATTTTTGCCGGCGTGTAGCGCTGGGTGTCTTCGATGTCGCCGTTGAGTACAAGATACCAGTTTTCGGGAAGGTATTTTTGACGCAGCATCGCGAGAAGGATGCCGCCGTTTATCTTTAAGTCATCGCCATAACCGCCATCCCCCATGTGCAAGTCGCTGATAATAAGCGCCTTCCCTGCGCAAGAGCGCAAATCAAGAATGGCATCGGGATTAAACATAGGGCTTAAAAGGCCCGAAAAAAACGTTTTGTCTGCCGCATGGGGAAACATACTTATTTGATTTTCCTATAAAATAAACAATTTGATAAGAAGCAGGCTGTGAGTGTTCAATACCGGCCGTAAGGCCCTATCCTCAAAAAAAGAATTTCAAGATAGGCTCATTACTATGGATATGATTACCGGCATCGCGGCGGGCGTTTTTTTGGCGGCGCTCGTGTTCTTCTTTTTGTATCTGCGTTTTTTCAGGCAGAATGCTGTGGAAGAACAAGAACCTGCTGTGCCTTCCCTGCCGGCGGATATTCCGTCCTATACCCCGCTCGATGGAACGCGGGGCAATGCCCGCACCTGCCCGCTTTGCGCGGCGCGTTTTGAATTTGGCGAACTGGTCAAAACAAAAGCGTTCCCGTCTACCGGAAGAAGCGGCCGTCTTTTGCACATGCTGGGCTGTAAATTCTGTTTAAGCGGGGAACGCGAGCGCAAATGCCCCGTCTGCGACGCGGTATTGCCGGTAGATGAATACTTGATTGCCCGCTTTTTTGAACGCCCGGGAAAATCACATGTCCATGTACAAGGCTGCCCCCATTGTTTAGGGAAGCACTGATTAGCATTGGGTTAATCAGCGTTTCCCTAACAACAACATTTCTTAGGGGGTACCCGTGTTGCCATTCTCATCCACCCCGCTTATGTCATTGAAACCATTGGTGTTGCTATCCACCCATGGGGCGGGGCGGCCAAATTTATCGAGCCCTGTTGTCCAATTACTAAAGGGGCTGGCATTAAAGGCTTCAGGCGTAAGCCCTTCAGGCGGATTGCTCGTTCCGTAGTCATAGCCTTCCGAATGGAAACCGTCTCTCTTGTAGCCATAAATATTAAGACCGCTCTGGTTAAAGCCGTATTTGTCGTATCCAAGCACATCGTGGTAGCCGTCCTTGTTGTTGTCAACCCATGGGCAGGGAATTTTCTTGGCGGGCGGTTTGGGATGTTCCGAGTCCTGTATCTGGCCATGGTCCCGCGGTACGGCAAGGTCATCGTATCTTTTGTTCTGTCTATTTGCGTCGCTTGACCAGTCGCCAAAAATTGGGGCCCGGTTGGTGTTAGATTTATAATAGTCGGCCAGAATGGTAAAACCGGGCGGTGGCATGGTGCATTGAGCCGCAAGATCTTTGTCGTCATCGTACAGGTAAAAATCAATGCCGTCAGATACACCGCCATAGATGCCGTACTTGTCATAACCTTCGCGGTTAAGGTACGGTTCTTCCTTGTAATAGCCGAATCTATCATAGCCTTCCCTATCAAACCCCTGCGCGTCAAATTTCAAATACGCTATCGATTTGAAATTCATGGGCACGGGAAGCAATTCCCCCAGCCAGCGCAGTACCGGATAGGGGTACGCGCCGTAGTGGACGAGAGTGTCTGGTGTGCGGAGGCTCTTCATATCCGCCATAGTATAATTTATCGGGTTGATAAAACCCATTTGCCATGTATTCTGAAAATCCCAGCCATACGTATCATAGTATGTTTTTTCAATAAACGAACTTGCCGGCAGCGGCTTTCCGTCTATTGTGATAACAGCCGAACTTTCGGGCACTACACTAATCGCCTGCGAGTCGCTATCTGTTTTGGTCGTAAGTTTTATGCCGTCATAAAGGAAATTGGGTCTTGTGGGTGCATAGCCCGTGATATTGGTTGCTGCAGTATTGTGGAACAGAACACCTTTGATGTTGCTATTTACTGAGGTTAAATTCTCCGTCATAACAAAGTTGGCATAAATTTGCACCTTTGCGTTGGAGTTGGTGCCGTCGGGGTTTTCATTTTTCCCCCCTACTATGCCGGCTGTAGAAATAAATGCTTTTTGGCGTTGCGTCGAATCAATATCGCTGCCGCCCGATATTTCAATATCAAACTGGGTATAATTTTGGCACACCTCTATTGGGGAGTTGGTTAAAGGGCTGCCTATATAACCGATAATACCGCCGCCATACTTAGGATAATCGGAGCCGTAGCCACTGTTCTTTGCGGTAAGTCCCGTTAGTTTTGCCAGCCCAATGCTGTAGTTGTCCCGTACGGTAACAGGGTTTACGCTGGTTATTTCGCCAACAATACCGCCTATGGAGAGACGGCCGGCACTACCAGCCGCGTTCACTACATAAGACCCCGTATCTGCTGACACCGCAAGGTAAACGGCACATTCTTTGATAGTAACCTCTGCACTGCCGGCGATGCTCGCGACAATACCGCCAATAGCGGCCGTTTTATCGGCGCCTCTTACACTCATTTCAAGGCTGCTGGACGGGTTGTCCATTGACACGGCAACACGTTTAATCACCGCTTTACTACCGCCAGTTATTTCTGCGACCACAGGGCTAATAAAATCAGAACTTTCTAATTTAACCAAAGGCTTTTTCAGAAGAACGCGGAAATTTTCCACGCGTGCATAGTCCCCAGAAAGTTTTTTGAAAAGCGCAACACTCAGGCCCTGTCCTGTCCCAAATTCCAGATTCTTGAAGGTATGGCCGCCCCCATGAAACCAGCCCTTAAAATCCGGTATAGAGTCGGTGCCGCTCCAACTTATCCCTGTAATATCGTCCGCTAATATATAAATCTTTGAGGTCGAGGTATCAATTGTGCTAAATTCCGCCTTACTGGAGATTACTAGCGGCGTTGAGTTGGCGTAGGGCAAAAAAGAGAAGCTAACAGTCCACGGTATAAACACCTGCCCTGCCGTGTCGGGGATGAGATTGATGTCATCAATAGTGGTAATAGGGTTGGTTTTTTCCTCGTACCACACCGTGGTATTGATAATACCCCCTTGAGAGAAACCGAATGTTCCAATAAGAGCAATCCCTTTTTTTGTCGTAACAATCTTGGTAGTAGATCCAACTTTCAGCGTTACGTTAATCTCTATCCCGTCTTCAGGATAGTCTTCCTGAGCATCCGCGTTTTCCGGCTCCAATTCATCGCCGTTCTGGTGCCTTGGCGCTACCGGAGCCTGGCATCCCCAAAAACCGCTCCCCACGAATGCAATAATCACTAAATAAACTATGTGCTTTTTCATACTAATCTCCATTGCTATCAATATACAAAAAAAAAAGAAAACAGTCAAATAAAATCAAAAATTAAAGACTTGCCAAAGCATCGAGTTAGGGAAAGTAACCACTGATTGCGCCATTCTTTAATTGTTAATGAATGACGCAATCGCGGTTGAATAAACCAGTGTTGCCCTAGGCGTTGAATTTGAAAAACATAACATCGCCGTCATGAACTATATAATCCCTGCCCTCCAGCCGGTATTTGCCGGCTTCTTTAATCTTGGCTTCGCTGCCATAGGTAACAATATCGTCAAATGAATAAACTTCCGCTTTGATAAAGCCTTTTTCAAAGTCGCTATGGATAACGCCGGCCGCTTCGGGCGCGGAAGCGCCGGAACGGACCGTCCATGCGCGGCATTCATCACTACCGGCAGTAAAAAATGTACACAAATTAAGCAACCCATAAGCGCCGCGTATCAGCCGCGCAAGCCCGCTTTCTTTTAGGCCGAGTTCGGCAAGGAATTCAGCCTTTTCCGCTTCCTCGCTAATGTCCGCCAATTCCGCCTCGAATTTCCCGCAGATGACTACATATTCCGCCTCTTCGCTGCGCGCCTGTTCTCGTACCGCATCGACAAGCGGGTGCGCCAAGCCCGCCGCGGCCTGCTTTATGCCGGCTTCGTCCGTATTGCATACATAGAGCTGCGGTTTGGCGGTAATAAAGTGGCAATCCGCGACAAGGGCGGCATCCGCCTCGCTTAATCGAAGCGCGCGCACCGCTTTCCCGTCTTCCAGCGCGGGTTGTACTTTGTCCAGCACGGCTAGAACGGATTCGGCTTCTTTTTTGCCCGCGGCGGATTTAAGGGCGCGTTCAGCGCGCTCCCTCCGGCGGCAAGCGGTATCAAGGTCGGCAAGCGCCAATTCAATATTGATAACTTCCATATCCGAGCGCGGGTCTATTTTGTTGGCAACATGGATGATGTCTGCATTGTCAAAACAGCGCACCACATGCGCTATAATGCCTACTTCGCGGATGTGGGCCAGAAACTGGTTCCCCAAACCCTCGCCCTTTGCCGCGCCCTTTACAAGTCCGGCAATATCGACAAATTCCACTGTGGCGGGAATTGTCCGCAGAGGCTTAAAAATCCCGCTCATTTTTATGAGACGCGCGTCCGGCACATTTACGATGCCGACATTGGGATTTATTGTACAAAAAGGATAGTTTGCCGCTTCCGCATCCGCACCGGAAAGCGCCGAAAAAATTGTGGATTTACCCACATTCGGCAAGCCGACAATACCGCAATTAACCGGCATACGGCCAGTATAGCAGAGAAAGAGCGCGGGAGTACAGGGGGCATGCTGCTCCGTCCGCCGGCAAGCTACCCCTGCGCCTTTTGCACCGGCACTCTTGCAAAACGTTCTTTGCCTTTTATATAAGGAGTGTACCTTTTGTCTTGAACAATTTTATATCCTTTTTCCAGCAGGCCGTTTAATATTGGCCGTGTGGATATGGCAAAAGGGTTTTTATAGTTGTCTGGTATATAACAATTATCTACCAATAACATTCCTTCGTCATCGTAAGTTTTGTATTTTTCGGGTATATCTTTTAGCGGAATTATTTTTAGATGGCGGTATTTTGGTCTGTTTTTTATTGGGATATTGGTAAACCAATGACCTGATGCGTCTACAAGCTGCCTTTTTGGATTTAAAAACCAATCAACACGATTATAACCCGGCCATACTTTGTTTTCCTTAAAATACGGAATATATGCCGTATTTACAGCGTTTGTTATGTTAGATATAATCAAAAACTTCTTGCCGCTTTTAATAGTGATGTCCCAATAGTCTATCGCTCGTGAAAACGG
>JAIRPM010000097.1 GCA_031257075.1 Spirochaetaceae bacterium | reverse complement strand
CGTTACGCTTCCTTCCTGCTCTTCGTTTGCCGCCGCGGTATCAGGCGGCGCAGATTCTATGGCGATGCTCTACGCGCTCGCCTCACTCCGCGCCGAGAAAGAAAAAAAAAATATGCGGCCATTAGATTTATTGTGCGTCCATATTGACCATTCCTTGCGCGGCGAAGAATCAACGGAAGACGCGCGTTTTGTAAAAAACACCTGTGAAAAACTGGGCATTCCGTGCGCGATTTATACACTGGAGCCGGGCTCTATATACGAAAAAGCCCGCCGTCAAAAATGCGGCATAGAGGCGGCGGCGCGGGAGGCGCGGTTCAAGGCGCTCAAAAAAGAAGCAGCTCAAGCCGGCGCTGAACGTATATTGATTGCGCATACTTACGATGATTTTTTGGAAACAATTCTTATGCGGATTTTACGCGGCGCGGGGCCGGCAGGGCTTGCGCCAATGCGGCGCGACACCGGGCTTGTCTACAGGCCGCTTTTAGCGGTGTCTCGAAACGATGTGCTTGCCTATTTAACAGAACGGAATCTTCCTTGGCGGGAAGATTCGAGCAATACCGGCATGGCATTTACCCGAAACCGGACGCGCCATAAACTTATTCCTGTCCTCAATAAACATTTTCCCAACTGGCAAAAAAACATTGCCGCTTTTGCGGAAACGCAGCGCTTTGTATCAAATTTGTTAGCACATTATGCGAATGAACATATCCGTTATATAAACGCGAATGAGGTGCATATTGATAATTTCAATACATTGCCGCCGCTTGCAGCCGAAGAAGCGCTTTTTGCGGCAATAAATTACATATCTCGCCAAGACAGCGCTGCCGGCGGCGGGGCCGGCGGTTTCTCTTTTGACGATATCCTGCCGCCGCCTGACGGGAAAACAGAACGAACGCGCACCGTCAAACGCGCCGTTCTGCGAAAATGGGCTGCGGGAAAAACCAGCACTCTTGATATGGGACAGTATTGCGCGTTCCATCTGCCGGATGGCAGTGTCCGCGTTACACGCAAGCCCCCCCCCCTCTCCGGCTGCGGGTTTTCGCTTGCGCTCAAACGCGGCGATGCTATGACCGTGATTAAACATCCTTAAACCCATCTTTTGCCGGCAAAACGCGGATTTATTTTAAGCCTGCCCGGAATTCAACTTCGCAAAAAAAGCCGCAGGGTCTAGCAATTCGGCTTCTTCTTCCTCATACTCTTCCAGCAAATGCGCCGGTATCTCGTTAATGAAAGGGCTTTGCACGCAATTCACATCCTGCTGATTACGCCGGCGCTTGCGGCACGAAGTTAAAAACAGCCTGTCTTGCGCTCTTGTTATCGCGACATAAAACAGCCGGCGCTCTTCTTCAATGGCATCCGCAGCGGCACCCTGTTCAGCGTCCTCCAAACTCCGTTTATGCGGAATAAGCCCGTCCTCCGCGCCCGCAATAAAGACTACCGGAAATTCCAGGCCTTTTGCCGCATGTATTGTCATTAAATTAACTTTACCTTTTATGGAGGCTTCTTCTTCCGTGTTTCCCTGGGTTATTAAACTAATGCGGTTCAAATACGGATAGAGTGTAGGGTCAAAATTGTCAGGATTTTTTTCCCATAGTTCAATAGATTCAATTAATTTTTGTATGTTCAAGAATTTCCAGCGGGCAAGCTTTTCATTTTTGCTGTATTCGGTTACTAAATACGACCAGTAATCAATTTCATCAACAAGGGCGCGTACTTTTTGTGATAAACCTCTATGGCCCAAAATCGATTCGCGTTGTTTTTCGATAAATGTCATAAATTGGCCTACTTCAGTTTGGTCAGGCATTTCAAACAGTACATTCTGTTCACAGCGCATCTGTGTCATCGCATCCCACAGAGGGCAATGCGCCGTTTTCGCAAGAGCGCCTATTTTTTCTATCGTCCCTTTGCCTATTCCGCGGCGCGGCGTGTTAATTATCCGCAAAAGTTGTACATCATCATCGGTATTACCAATTAAGCGCAAATAACTAAGTATATCTTTGATTTCTTTATATGCAAAAAAACTTTTTCCGCCGGAAACCGTATATGGTATATTCTGATTGAGCAATTCTTCTTCAATCCGCTGTATAAGTGAATTAGTACGGAGTAGAATTCCAAATTCGCTGTAATTGCGCTGTTCACGCACCGAAATCAGCGTTATCTGCCGCGCAATAAACGCCGCTTCATCCTGCTCATTTGCGGGAAAAAACAACTGCACCGGCTTCCCGCTGCCGTTGCCCGACCATAGTTTTTTGTCTTTGCGGTTGGTGTTATTGGCTATAACTCCGTTTGCCGCTTCCAAAATCGTAGTAGTAGACCGGTAATTTTGCTCCAGTTTAATTTCGTATACCGGCGCGAAATCCCGCTCAAAGTTTACAATATTCTGATAATTCGCCCCGCGCCATGAATAAATAGACTGGTCATCATCACCAACAACACAAATATTAACAGAGCCGCCGCCTGATACATGAGTGCCTTCAAGCGCTATCATTTTCAGCAAATCATATTGAATTCCGCTTGTATCCTGAAATTCATCAACCATAATGTAGCGGTAACGCTTATGATATTTCTCATGTATATCAGAATGAAGCCTGAACAATTCTAATGGTAGCACGAGCAAATCATCAAAATCAACAGAATTATATACTTTCAGATTATGCTGATATGTTTGATATACGCCGCGCCATATAGATTCCGAACCATAATTCATTTTTGACGCGCCGGTCTGCCAGTCTACAGCGCCGGTTTTTATATCAGAAAACAACACCTCCGCCGCATTGACATCAATGCCCTCCGCCTGAACTCCGCATTCAAAAAGCGCGTCTTTTATGGCCTGCCTTCGGTCAGATTCATCATATATCGAAAAATTAGAACGATACCCGAGCGCTTCAATTTCGTTCCGCAGAATTTGCGCTCCAAAAGCATGAAATGTTTTGACCGTCAAATTATGAAGCGGCCGGCCGGTTAGACTCTTTACACGGTCTGCCATTTCAGCGGCAGCTTTGTTGGTAAATGTGAGCGCGAGAATTTCCGACTGCGGTATGCCCCGCTCAAGCATATACGCGATGCGGCATGTAATAACACGGGTTTTCCCTGACCCGGCACCCGCAATGATAAGAACCGCCCCATCGACACGCCGGACAGCCTCCAACTGACGCGGATTGAGGCTGTTTGAAAAATCAATGCCCGTCATCCGGCAACAAACCGTTTGCTGGTAAAATGGCGCGAAGGCGCGGCCAATTCTTCCTGCGCCGCTATTGTACGCAGTTCGCGCTGCCCGCTCTTGTAGGTCGCTTCCATAATGCCAAACACCGACGAAGCCGTCTGTTCCAGCGCTAGACGGGCATTCTTTGTTTCCAAAAAACGGGCAAGGAAAACGGCCGCAGTAAGGTCGCCGCCGCCGGCAATACTCTGCGTAAACGCAAATTCCGGCGTGCTAACCTCCCAAATACCGCCGCTCTCTGAAACCAGCATTCCGATTTCCCCGCCGCGCGGCCGCCTTAGGCTTGTTACCAGTACCGTTTTGGGGCCGCTCTTGTGAACGGCATCCAGCGCCGCGTTTAGCGCGCCTTTGCTACCGGCAGGCCGGCTTAAGTCAACACCGGTAAGAAGGCCAAGTTCAAACTGATTGGGAGTAACAATAGCGGCAAGCGGCAAAAGTTTTTCTCGGAACATTTCCAAAATACCATCTTGCACATAAACGCCCCGGTCATAGTCGCCTATAACAGGGTCGCAGCAATAAACTGCATCTGGCGCTTCTTTTTTTACATTTTCGACAGCCTGTTTTACCGCAAGCGCGATGCCCGCTTCGCCTAAATAGCCGGAAAGCACAGCTTCGCATTGGGATAAAACACCCCGCCCGGCAATGCCGTCTACCAATTCGGTTACCAACTCCCCGCCAAGCGCCCGGCCGCGCCAGCTCCCATAGCCGGTATGGTTCGAAAATTCCACCGTATTGACGGCCCACACTTCATACCCCAGCCTTTGCAGTGGAAAAACCGCCGAAGTATTACCCGCATAACCGTACGCTACATGAGATTGAATTGAAAGAATTGCCATGCGCTATTGTTGCCATTACCCGTATTCTTTGGCAAGAGCGGCACAGATGCGGATATCATCCCGGACACTTCGGCTGCGGCATCGCTGCCGGAACCCGCCGTTTTTACAGGCTGCCCTAAATGGAAAAATCTGAGACTGCTGTAAGGCCGCCAAATTGCATGGTTACGTTTTCGGTTATCAGCATCGTCTGATTGTGGCTCTTTTGCCTGTAAGTTTCAAGTTATACTCTTTTACACCCCCTGCATCGCTCTCAAGCGCCGGCAGTCTTCACCCCCGGCATAACGGCTTGAACCGCCATACCGGGAATGCGGCCTAACACGCAGGGCCGGCCCCGGCCCCAACCCCCAACCGCAAACCACCTGTGAGGGCGGCTTACGGCGGCGGCGCTTCCTTAGGGAAGCACTGATTAAATCCAATCGAGGATTTAATCAGTGCTACTTTCCCTGTAGTTGCGCAATGAAATGAGCAACTACAAAAGGCAACGATGATTAGAGTCAAT
>JAIRPM010000082.1 GCA_031257075.1 Spirochaetaceae bacterium | reverse complement strand
AGCAGGTCCCAAGGGTTTGGCTGTTCGCCAATTAAAGCGGTACGTGAGCTGGGTTCAGAACGTCGCGAGACAGTTCGGTCCCTATCTGCCATGGGCGTTGGATGTTTGAGAGGAGCTGTATTTAGTACGAGAGGACCGATATGGACGAACCTCTGGTGTACCGGTTGTCCTGCCAAGGGCACGTGCCGGGTAGCTATGTTCGGAAGGGATAACCGCTGAAGGCATCTAAGCGGGAAGCCCTCCTCAAGATGAAGCATCCCTGGGGGTTTAACCCCCCTAAAGGTACCAGTAAGACTAACTGGTTGATAGGTTGGAGGTATAAGCACGGTAACGTGTTCAGCCGACCAATACTAATCTGCCGTGAGGCTTGACCATATTATTGTTCGTGAAGTGAGGTGGCGCGTTAACCGCGAAGAACACCGGAAATGGGGTGTAAAGATATAAATAAAGTCTGAAAAGCCCCCCGCTTTGTGTATCCGTAAAGGAATTGAAATATCCGAAGTAAATGTTTTACGCGATTAGTTCGACCACCTCAGTCCTGCGGTGATCCTCTTACGGGGATAGCCGTTTTATATATGCCGGAACAGAGTTAAACAAGATTTGCGCGGGAACGTGCCGTAAGGTTTTGAATAACGAAGTTCCTCCCGCAAAGCGGAGAGTGTTTAGCAATTTCGTTGTTTTTGGAATTGCAAAGTAAATACAAAACGTTTTGCAACCCTCTTAAAAGTGTTTTTGCTTGGTGATTATTGTGGAGGTGTTATACCCGTTCCCATCCCGAACACGGAAGTCAAGCCCTCTAACGCCGATGATACTGCCTCTCTAAGGGGTGGGAAAGTAGGTAGTCGCCAAGCTTTTTTTATTTTTTAATGCCGCGCTCTAGTTGATTATGCGGGGCTTGTGATAAACTCTGTGGATAGGAGTTTTATATGATAAATCTTGAGCAATCTTTGGCAAAATATGGACTTGTTATGCCGAACCCGCCGGCAAAAGGCGGTATTTATGAGCCGGCAAAAGAATTCGGAAATAATTTGTATTATCTTTCAGGCTGCGGACCTGTGTTTAACGGGGAGCAGCGGTTTATTGGCAAACTTGGCGCTGAATTCACTGTCGAACAGGGGCAAGAAGCGGCGCGGTACTGCGTTCTTAACTGTTTGGCAAACCTGCAAGTTAAAATAGGTAATTTGAACCGTGTCCGCCGTATAGTGAAAATGCTGTGTTTTGTTGCCGGCACCGGTACATTTTATGAGCAGCCACAGGTGGCAAATGGCGGAAGTCAACTTTTAATAGACATTTTTGGCGAGGAACGGGGGCGCTGTTCGCGTTCAGCTGTTGGTATGAATGCGCTTCCCGGCAATATTCCTGTAGAAATTGAATTGCTGGTTGAAATCGAATAGGGCATTTCTACAGTTTTATGCTAAACCGTAATTATCATTTTGCCGGCGAAAATGAAATTGAATCTCCTGCGCTGGTGTTTTATGAAGACATTATTGAAGAAAATATAAAAAAAACGGTTGCTATGGCCGGCGGGGCGGAACGTTTGTGGCCGCATGTAAAAACTTATAAGACTGCTCCGATGATTCGGCTGCTTATGTCTTATGGGATACGTAGATTTAAGTGCGCTACTATCGCCGAGGCGGAAATGTGCGCTCAATGTTCCGCGCCGCATATACTTGTTTCTTACCCTTTGGTCGGTCCCGCTATCGGGCGCTTCATCATGCTCCAGCGGCGCTATACCGGTTCAACATTCTGGGCAATAGGCGATGACCTTGACCAACTTTCACTTTTGGGGCAAGCCGCCAGCGCCGCAAAACTCAGCGTTCCTCTGCTGGCCGATGTAAATGCCGGCATGAACCGTACCGGTGTGCCGTTTGAACATATAAAAAATTTTTGTCTGCGCTTGACAAAGATTCCCGGCCTTTCGCTTATGGGCTTGCACTGTTATGACGGCCACCTTGGGTTAAAAGATGCGGTGGAACGCGGCAGGGCGGCGGTTGAGGAAGCGGATAAACTCATGGCCGTCCGCGCTGAACTCGAATCGATAGGACAAAAGATGCCTGTCGTTGTACTAGGCGGAACACCGACATTTCCTTTCCATGCCGCTAACACCGCCGCATTTCTTTCTCCGGGAACGCTTTTCATTCAGGATTATGGGTATGCCTCAAAGTATCAGGATTTGGACTTTGTTCCCGGCGCGGCGGTTTTGACTAGGGTAGTGAGCCGCGCGCACGATGATTTATTTACCCTAGATACCGGTTATAAAGCGATAGCGTCTGACAGTGTGGCAGGCGAACGCGGCATTATCGCGGATTTGCCGGAGGCGTGTCCCGAAGCGCACAGCGAGGAACACTGGGTGTTTCGCACAGTGGGCGCATGCCCTTCTGTAGGAACGGTGTTGTATATCATTCCCGCGCATATTTGCCCTACGACGGCGCTGTATCCCGGTGTTTATACGGTGCGCAACGGCGTTTTGACAAACTACTGGGAAATCATCGCCAGAAACAGAAAAATTTCGATTTAGGCCATTCAAAACACCTTGACCATTTCCGATGGTTAATTGGCCCGGTTCTATATGCGCTTGCCGGCATATTGAAAAAGCCCGTCATTGGGAGCATAGTTTCTATAGTATGAAAAGACAGCGTTCAAAAAAACAATCTATGGCGTTCGGAATTGTGGGGCTTGTGGCCGGCCTTGCGCTCTTGGGTGCCGGCATATATGCGCTTAACGAATATCAAAAGAACAAAGAACGCTATAACCTTGCAAAACGCATTGCTGAATACGGACCCCGCAAAGGTGTTCCGCGCACGATAGAAGATTTACAAAAAGCGATAGCCGCATACGAGGATATTCAAACGCAGTATGTAAAGGCCGCGGCACAGACGGGCGTGTACTGGAAAATTCTGGCAAGCCGTTTTCAAGACAAAAAAATGTACATTGAAGCGCTGCGGGCGCTGGAAAAGGCTATAGAATACACGCCTGATGATGAAACGCTCCACTATCTTTCGGGCATTAACGCGGCCTATGCCGCCAAATCAATGCATGACTATCGGCCGGCGGGTGAAAGCGGCCCTCAGGCTGGAGCATACCTTGCTCAGGCGGAACGCGCCTTTTTGCGCGCTATTGAATTGCAGGATGAGTACACACAGGCGCGTTACGGTCTTGCAAATCTCTATGTGTTTGAGTTAAATAAACCGGAAGATGCGCAATACCATCTTTTGCGGTATATGGAAAGCCGTACCGGAGACGCGGACGCGATGTTTATCCTTGCCCGCGCCTATTACATGAGCGGCAACTTGCGCGAAGCGGTTGATTGGTATGACCGCGGTATAGCGGTAAGTAATAATGATGCCAAAAAATCTGAAGCCCGGTCCAACCGCGACTTTATTGAACGCCAACTCCGTTAGGCCCGCCTGCTCACCGCCTACCACCGCCTACTACCCACTACTCACCACCCACTACCCACACAAAATCGCTTGACATTTTTTTCAAAGTGCGGTATAGTAGAGAAAAAGGCTGGCAATACTTCCCAGTTTGGGGGGCGGCCTTGGATATTTAGTAGAGAGGAGGAGAGAAGATGAAGAAGCAGAAGAACATTTTGGGGAAAGGGGCATGCTTGTCTTTTTCCGGGGAAAACGCGTTTTTACCGCGCA
>JAIRPM010000198.1 GCA_031257075.1 Spirochaetaceae bacterium | reverse complement strand
GATTTGCACGGGGATGCCCGAAAATACCTTGGCGCGGTTGCCGGAATGGTGGTGAATGACAACGAACGCCGGTTTGCGTTCAGAAACGGTTTTTTCGTGATAATACCCGCCGGCGACACGTTCAACATCATAGAGCCGTCCGGTGAATACAGCCCACGTGAATGGTAGCGGCGTTGCCCTGGTTTTCGTTGATATTGTCCGCGCTGCTTTTTGCCGAAAATAAAGTATGCGTTTGCGCTGTTTTTTTGTGGTGTTTGCCGGGCTTGCTTCGGGGCTTACCGCTCAGGAAATACTACGCGGAGAAGTGCGCGTTGGTATCGAGCCGGTGTACGCGCTTTCATTGGGGCAAAAGTCTCCGTTAAATGAAATGGATATGGAAATGTGGGCGCTCGAGGAAACAGCACTGTCGTATGCCGCAATGATTTATGGCTGGGCTTTCGAATATGAACCGGGCGACAAGGCGCGGATGCTTGCTGAACATATCAACCTAAAGCCATTAGGAACGGTTCACTTTGGAGATACCCGCATGAAAGCCGATACGGCGCACATAGAAGACGGCTGGTTTTCACTGTGGACAGAATACCATCTTGGTGAAACACAGCAACAGCGGGTAAAAAGTTGGAGCAAAGCCGGAAGCGTCGAATTGCAGGCAACCGGTTATGGCAATTTGGAAGGAAAGGCAAACGGCACGGAACGGAGCCGTATAAAAGATGCCGCCCTTGAAGATGCCGCCGGCAAAGCGATACGCGAGAAAATGCGCGGGCTAAGCCACAACCGGCCGCTTCGGGTAAAAGGCCGGTTAGCCCTTGCGTCATTCCCTGTCTATGGCATAGAAGGCGGCCTGTGGACAGTTTATGCCCGTTTCCGCTTTATTCTTGACGAAACCGAACAGTATGCGGCCTTTTAGGGCACCTCTCTACAAGAGACATCTTTGTTTGCACAGATGCTGAATTTTTTACCGATAATTAAACCATGGATAGTCCGAGTTTGCCCGCAGTGATTTTTGAAGTATTGAAAACATGGCAAGTGATAGCCGTTACGATTATTGCCTTTGCATACTGGGGTATTCTGAATATGGTAACTAATCCGTCTCCACCAAAAACTAAATCCAAAAAACCTAAAACAGAAAAAATAAAACGGCCTAAAGAACCGGACGGGAAACTCGGTAAAAATGTTGATGACAGCGGCCTTGATTTGGGCGAATAACCCAATGAACGAATCGTTGCCTCTTTCCCGCATGTGGTTATGCGTTGTACACTACATACATGCGCCTGCTTCTTGATCTTGCCATAGCCCGCCTGCCATTCCGGCCGCGTATAAAAGCGCGGCTTGCACTTTCCCTGCAAACTACGGATGATTTGCGCCGGATTTCCGCGCCGGATTTAGCCGCTTTTTTGTATGAAAAACAGGCAAACAGTTTGTTTGGCAATGACAAAGAAACACAGGAAGCCCTGCCATCGCCTGAAAAACTTGCGTCAATGTGGGAAAAAAGAGACAAGGCGCTTGCCGAAGCGGAAAAAGACGCGGTGTTTTTGGAACGCCGCGGTATGGGCTGCCTTTCCATTGCCGAAAGCACGTACCCTCTCTTGCTCAAAACGATTTACGACCCGCCCGCCGCGCTTTTTTACCGGGGGGATGTTTCCGGTTTGACCAATGCGGCAGTAAGGGTAGCCATAGTCGGCACCCGCAAACCCGGCGCGGGCGTGCCAACATGGACTTATGCCATTGCGCGAAATTTGGCGGCGGCAGGCGTGCCTATTGTTTCCGGCTTGGCCATAGGGATAGACGCGCAGGCGCATCGCGGGGCGGTGGATGCCGGCGCGCCGACCTATGCCGTGCTTGGTTCAGCCGTTGATGAGGTTTTCCCGCATAGCAACCGTGTTCTTGCGGCACGTATTGTAGAAAAAGGAGGAGCGCTTGTAAGCGAATACCCGCCCGGCGTTCTTCCGCAAAAATGGCATTTTCCGGCACGAAACCGTATTATTTCAGGATTGTGCGCCGTTACCCTTGTTGCGGCCGCGCCCAAGAAATCCGGCGCGTTGATAACCGCCGGATTTGCTGCCGAACAGAACCGGGATGTGTGGGTAGGCGGCGGCCCGGAACCGTTTGGTGAGGGTTGTGAGCGCCTTGCCTTTGACGGCGCAAAAGTTATTACCGGAATAGAATGCGCTCTTGCCGAATTGGGAATAAAAGCGGCCGCACCGGAGAGCGCTCAAAAAGACAACGCTGCGGCTCCGAGCAGCGCTCTTGCCGGTTCTTTGGCACGGGAACTGGGCATCAGTTTTTAGAGCCACATATAAACTTTGCGCATATTTGAATAGAACAAAAACATACCGCCCAAAAGCATAACGGGGGCAAAAATAAACAATACGAGAGCATCGGCGTTTTGGAGGATAATTTTTCCTGCGGCAAGGAGCAAAATGCCAAATCCGGCGGGGATGAATTCTTTTGTTCCCCGCGAGTAAGCGCCGGCAAGAAAACTCCCTGCCGCAAGGACGGCAGCGCAAAATTCTATCGTTTTGGTCATAGAGGCAAATCCGATAATGGGATTTAAGGCAGTGTCGAATTCAAAAATGTCTATAGGAATTTGCACGGCAATCACTAACGAAGCGAGGCTAAAAGAAAGCAATAGGCTGTTTTTTTGCTGGGTTTTGAAACCGGACGCAAACAATCCCGCAGCAAGAAGCGCGGTAATTCCCGCAAACCGGATAAAAACAAGAATGCGCTCCGCCGCCATCATGTAGAAAGGCAAAAAATTGAATGCCGCACCCGCCGGTGAAACGATGCGCAAGACTTCAAAGGTAAAAGAAAAAGCAAAAATTTCAAAACAGCGGATTTCCATTGACTGCGTATTTTCAAAAAAATAGATGATGCAAAAAAGGGCAACACAGGCAAAAAGAAGGGCCGCAAGAAGCGAATAATAGGGGACAAAGGAATCTTTCTGCTTAAAAACCGAAGCAAAAAACGCCAGCGCCGGCCGCCGGTCATCGCTCTCTCCCAGCATGCGGAACGCCGACAAAATTTTCGATGTTATTGCCACAGTTGCCGCAAGCACAAAGAGCGAGGCAAAAGCTCCGGTTTTTAGAAGAACGGAATGCCGTAAAAAAACCATTGCCCTATAATTTTACTTTTTTTACCCAATCACTAATCTTTTTATCAAGCCCTTTGTCGTTGGAGGCGTTTTGGAACATCAAGCCTTTTTCAACAAAGGCATTCTTAATGTTTTTGTCAAATTCTTTGAAAAAATCACCTTCGCCGCCGCTGCATGTACCAAACGTAATCACTCTTTTACCTGATAGGTCATTTTGACTGAGGAATGTTACCATAGGGTTGGCTATGGAAGAATACCAGACCGGCGAGCCTAAAAAAATGGTCTGATACCCGGAAAGGCTTGTTTTAAGAGGCTTTAATTCCGGCCATTTTTTGGAATTCTGTTCGGTTTTTGCAAAATCCCGGAATTTAACCATGTCGCGCGTATTATAGGCTTGCGCAGTTTCCAGCCTGATAATATCGGCATTGAGAAGGGCGGCAATCTTTTTGGCTACCATATCCGTGTTTTCGCTAAGCGAGTAATAGATTACCGCTACTTTTGACTTGCCCGGCGTTGCTTGGGCATGCGCAATTGCCGGCATCAATAGACAAAGCGCCACTGCCAGCCCGGTAATTGTTTTTTTGTTCATTTTCAACTCCTTATACAAAAGAAATAAAGCCTGCGCCTCGGACGGAGCGCGCAAACATTCTCTGATTTTACAGTTCTAAAAAACGTTTTGCAATAGGGTCGTCTGGCGCGTATTCCGTTACCGTGCGGAAAAAAGCGAGGGCTTGTTCCTTGTGTCCCAGTTTTAATTCGACCAATGCAAGATTTGACAGAATTTTGACGTTTTCGCTGTCGTTCAAAAGAGCGGTTTCCAATTCTTTTTTTGCTTCAAGGGTACGCCCCAGTTCCAAAAGGCAGATGGCTATTTCGTTAAGGGTATCGCTTATCGCGCCGCTCGCATTTTGCGCTTTGCGAAACGCGGCAAGCGCTTCGTCCCAGCGTTTCAGCCGGCGCAGGGCAAGCCCTTCCAAAAAATGAGCATTCCATACTTCGGCATTGTTTTGAAGAAAAACGCGGATTTTTTCCAGGCCTTCTTCTTCTTTGCCATTTTCGATGAGGGCGCGGGCTTCACCGAACAACGCGTCATCGAGGTGGGCTGTTTCTATGCGCTTCACCAATTCCCGCGCCTCTGCTTGCTGTTCTTTGTTATCGGCCAGCGGAATATAGGCGCGTAAGTATTTCAGCGCATTGCCATAGTTTTCATACCGGTAATAGAAACGGCCGGCGCTCAAAAGCGTTTCCACAAGCGGTTCTTCAATGGAAAGCGCTTCGTGGTAGGCGAGCGCCGCCCGTTCCTTTGCGTCATGGGCGTTTTGGCCGGTTTTTTCCAAATAGGCGGCCTGCGCGTCAAGCACCGAGGCGCGGGTATGGAGGGCTTTTGCCGATTTAGGGAAAATGGCTTTCGCGGCGGCGGCAATTTCGCAGGCAAAATCAAAATCGCCGTTTTCTGCCTTGACAAGGGCGGCGGCCGCAAGTTCCCGCAAGATGCGCGGTTTGGCAGCGCGGACGAAGCGCCGGTAATAGTTTTGGTAGCGGCAACTGGGGTCGTCCTTGAGCGTTTTTATCATACCGGAAAGAATCATCTCCAACGTAAGGTTTTGCGAAATGTCTTGTTTGGCCTGCCCGGGCTCAATTTCTACAGGCAAGGGGATTTTGGGGTTTATGGTGAATGGCAATTCGTCAGTTTTGCCATGCTTATGGTTAGCATCTTCCTGAATATGCCGGTACAATTCGCTGTCTTCGGGCAGATTTATATAGATGATTTTGGATGTATTCACAAGGCTTAAACGGTATCTTCGAGAGAGGGCGGTTTATCCCCGTTGCCTCTTGCGCCGGCATCCGGCGTTTTTGTTTTGATTCGGGCATCCATTTTGATAGAGGTTAGAAAATTGTTGAGGCGTACTTTGTAAGACATAGGCACAGTATCGGTGTACACAACGGTAATAACGTACATATCGTCATTGCCGGTAACGGTATCAAATTTAACAATTTTGCCCGATAAAATGCATTCTTCGCGAGGGTCGTCAAATTCCAGCCGTATCGCCACCAGTTTTCCGTTTTCCGGCGCTGTTTTGTCAAGCATAACAAGCCGCGCGCCGGAAAAGAACACTTCGCGCAAAACGCACCGATGCGTACTTGCGTCTATCACAACAAAAATATCTTTGGCTTTGAGGCTCATTTTTCGCATAGCATCGGGAGTAATGGTGAGGCGTTCGTCTTTGCGCTTGGTAAAATTCATATTGGCTTCTAAAATGCAGCCCATAATTTCAATAAGGTCGTCAGGGGGGCGCGCCGAAAACACCAGCGTAAAAAGGCTCATATCCGGGGAAGAACCGTAGGATGAAGTGCCTGTTACGCGGGCGGGTACCAGAAACACAACTTGCTCTTCGGTGCCGCGTAATTTGAAAAAAAAGCGTATGGAAAGTACATTGTTTGTGGATTTGAGTTTGTGCAGCAAGCCGGATTTGTTATTGGCTACGACCTTGACCGCTTCGAAAGAAGTTGAATAAATGACACAGGGAAAAAAGTCAGAGGTGCATTTAAGTTGTATCTCTTTCGCGACTAAACCTGTTATTTGGATGACTTCTTTGGTAAAAGTAACGTCAACCGATTTGAACTGGTCATAATAGTCGTTAATTTTTTGCCTTGGCAACGAACTCATTTGCCTATAGTTTACTTTGCTTTTTTACTTTTTGTCTACCCTGTCAAATCAATACAAGGTATCACTGTATCGGCGGCGGGGGGGGACGGCGCAGGAGCCGGTTCAAACAAAAAAATAGGCGCATATTTGCGGTGAATTTGCTTGACCAAAAAAGAAAAATAAGGTATATTTCAAGTATGGCACTATCAAAACATTGGAAATGGCAACGGTGCGCCGCTATAGGGGCGCTGTGTTTCGGAACTTTTATTGTAGCATGTAATTCTCCCAAATCACCCGGCGAGTCCGGCATGGACGAGAATACGCCCATAGTCCATGTGCCTCAGGTGCTCAATTTGAACGCATCCCGGGATGAGACATCTATTATTCTTACATGGAATGACCCGGGAATTACCTCGCTTGACCATATCGAAATCACATTTATCCCCAAACATCCTGCTTTTCCGGACACGGATTTGCCCATAGTAATAGCTCCCAGAACCCGGACATGGTCTACCAACAAACTTATTTACAATGCAACGTATGAATTTTTCCTCGTGTGCGTAACCAGGACAAATATCCGCAGCGAACCGAAAGCAATAGTGCTGCCGCCGATTGATACCGACACTGTTATTGCCAAAGCAATAGAAGAAGCGGAAGCGAACGCCCTCAGAACCGGTTATGACGGCTCAAGGATAGATAACCCGTTCACTATTACCATCGAGGGGCTTACCATAAACGATGCGAATACAGGCAAACTTTTCGCGGCATTGACGACCCTAAACAAAAACTTTTACAGTATTGATTTGGCGCAATGTAACGGCGATATATGGAAAACCACTTTTACCGGCTTGGCAAAAAACAAAATAGTGTCGCTCGTTCTCCCCCAATCGATGAGTGTAATTGAACCGGGTTCCGCTGCTCGCGGCGCTTTTGACGGATACAGCAATCTCCGGTCAATAACCGGCGAAGGAATTACCGGCATAGGCGACAACGCTTTTCAAGGGCTTACCGGCCTTGCAGAGGTAAATTTTGAAAGCGTTATTTCGATAGGCAAAAATGCTTTCAAAGACTGTTCCGGTATTTTATCCTTGGATTTTCCAGAAGCGCGCGGTATAGATGAAGGGGCTTTCTACCAATGCACCAATCTTATAGAGATAACAATTCCCAAAGCAAATTCGCTGGGCACCAACGCTTTCAACGGATGCCAGTATTTGTTGGCAATAGACACGCCGGACGTAACCTATATGGGCTTTAACACTTTTTACCAGTGTACGTCCCTAATGTCAGTAAAATTGACTTCGTTGCAGAAAATTCCTGACGGCGCTTTTTATCAATGTATCAACCTCACAACTATAGACTTTGGCCCGAATAATAATAACATTCTCAAAATAGGGGCGGAATCTTTTTATGAATGCCGCGGAATTAGTGCGATAAATTTCCCTAACGCAGACATCATTGGTGATAATGTAAACGCATCTATTCCGCCATGGAGTCAAAAAGGCCGTACATTTTATGGCTGTACCGGCCTTAAAAGTGTTTATTTGCCTTCTTTTTATACGGTAGAGCAAGGAACTTTTGAAGGCTGCAGTAATGCGGAATTCACTAATATTTATTTGCCGAAGGTAGAGGAGGTAAATGAAAAGGCGTTTTATGATTGTACAGGGCTTCTTGGTATTTACCTGCCCGAGGCCACAAAGGTTATGGCCGAATGTTTTAGTTTTTCTGAACCAAACAAGGCTGCTTCACGTCTGCAACAGGTAATAATTCCAAAACTTAACGGGATAAATGCTCCGCTTTTTGTAAATTGCTCCCAACTTCGAGCCATCTATTTGAATTCGACGGCACCGCCAACAATTACAAACACCGGTGCACTTTTTGGGACAGCAGGCAGCACTACCAGCGCAACCATTAACATTTACAGGCCGAGCGACGCGGATACGCAGTACCTATTTGCAACATGGAAAGGCAACTTGGCCTCGAGCGACCGAGACCGCATTAACTTCGCAGACTTAGATTTAGCAACGATGCCCACGCCTCCTTAAGCAACCACTGATTTGCGTAATGAAATGAGCAATAAGAGGGCAACGCTGATTAATCGAGTTGCCCTAAAGTTTGTTGTATTAGTTTTCTATCAGCGTAAGCCGTACTACAAATGTTTTCGAAGCATGGGGCGCAAGGTCTATGTTCTGGTATGAGAAAGCGAACGCGCTGTCATTGCCGGGCGCATAACTTGCACCGATGCCGTCATCGTAGATGTGCTGCCAAAAATGGGGTGTCGCTGTGCCGCTATTACAACGCCCGTACCATGAGGTTGTTACCGGAGTTACCGGCTCGCCCGACTTGCAGACAAATATCAGTTTGTAATTTTTGTTGTTAGTCGAACCGCTCATTTCTATATTGCCGTACGTATTACGCAATACCGGCGCTGTGTCGTTAGAGCCAATCATAACATCAGAGCATGCGCCGAACTTTTGACCGGTAAGGGGCACATCGCTTGTATTGGTGAGTATGTGCATAAGCAGAATATAAGGAATATTGTTTACTTTGATTAAATACGGAGTCAGTTGCAATTCCAGCCCGTTCCGGTCATCATATTGAACACCGTTTGCCATACTATAAGCATTATGCGTGGGCGAATTGGTATTCCCAGACCGGGTTACGCCCCTGCCATTCAGGTCATAATACCAGCCTTTTGTTGTCCGCGTTGTATTATTGTACGAAGTTAGCATCCATGTGCCATTGGGGTTTGAGTATATGTCGATACCGCCGTCGGTATACGCCCAGGCCAGTTTTTCGTTTTCGTCAGTAAGAAAACCATCGGGCAGTCCTGGAGCCGGTTTGACTACGTTGCCGCTTGTAGCATCCAAAGATACCGTTGCCGAAATCGTATCGTTTATCCAGTAATTGTCGGTTAAATATACAGTAATAGCGGTTGTTCCCGCCGAAAGGCCTGTAATTTGCCCGGCTTCATTTACTGAGGCTATTTCAGGGGCTTGCGAAAACCATGTAACCGGTTCGTTTTTCCGGCTCCCGCCGAGTGTTAACTGCTGTATAGCGCTTATACCCAGTGAACGCCAGCGGTTGCCCTCAATAACTAAGGGTGCCGCATGGGCGTTTACTATTATGGTAAGCATTGCCGTTTTGCCGGACGATGACGCGCTTATTTTCGCCGTGCCGCTCTGTATGCCGGTTACTTTCCCGGAACTGGTAATGGTTGCGATAAGCGGGTGGTCTGAAGCCCATTGTACAGAGACTTTTTCGGCGAGGGTGCCCTGCACTGAAAGTTGAATCTGCTGAGAAACTCCAATTACCAGCGGGCTGGTAGCATCGATAGCGAATTTTTCATCCGCAGGAGGAGACGGGGCCGGCGGCGAAGGCACAGACACTTGTGCAGCGGTGCAAGCGGAAAACCATAATGCGTATACAAAAAAAAATCTTTTCATTGCCCTAACCGTCCTTTATATAATATAATACTATCTTTTGTTTAGGGCAAGTTGTAAATGGCAATGTGCGCTCGTGACTATTGACACAATCAAGCAATTAGCGCAACACTGAAATCCCGGTGTAAAGGCGGAGGCGGTTGCCAACGTTCCAGGCGGCCGAAACATTGCGGGCAAGGCCCCATAGCTCAATTGGATAGAGCGGCAGCCTTCGAAGCTGCGGGTTGGCGGTTCGATTCCGTCTGGGGTCAAACTGAAAACGGCGCTTCCCTAAGGCAACGCTGATTAGTGTCAAATTAATCAGCGTTGCCCTAACAACGGTACCTTAGTTCTTTGTCAAAAAGGCCGGTTACAGCAGGGTTTGCGCCGGACTGCGCTGAATTGCCTATCAACACGCTGAAAAACCGTGTGCCTGTTTCTTTTTGGCGGCGTATTTTTGCAATGGTCGTTTCATCTAAACAAGGCATAATAAAATCCGACACAACCGCAACATCCGCTTTTTTGTAGGATTCGGTTTCCAAAAGATGCAGCGCTTTGTGTATAGCCGTATACAAATCGGTACCGCCATAAAAACTGTTTTGCAAAAAAGCACAAAGCGCTTCAAAATTATGTTCAAAATCTGTTAATTCAATTCCGTCAATATCCATAGCAAACATAATTAAATAACATTTACGGTTGTTTTTGAGCGCCTTTGATAAAAGGGCATACACCAGCGATTTTGCCGCGATTTCCGGCGTTCCTTTCATTGAACCGCTTGTGTCAATACATAAAACAAAAGGGCCGCGGCCGGAAGATTGCGCACTGCCCGGCACCGCATCCTTGTACATCGTTTTGACTTCATAACAGAGCAATTCTTTTTCCGCAAACTTTTGATAAAAAAGATTTTCCATATCGGCATCAATCATAAAAACAGATTCACTGCCGGTCATACGGTCAATCCGGCCGCCGTATTCCAATCCGCACAGTTCGGTTCCCAGCATTTTTCGGCACGGTGCAGGCGGTTTTCCCATAGCGGACAATTTTTCGCCGCGGCCAAGCGTTTCCGCCAATTCTTGCAGCGCAAAATCGTTTTTGTAAAAAGCGTCTGCCTGCCGCAGTACGTCAATGGCGGTTTTATGCAGATGCCCTTTTGAGGCGTTAAAAATTTTTTGCGTATCACTGTCAGATAAGCCAAAAATATGCGCCGATTCTTGGTAATCAATGATTTTTTGTTTAAGCAAAACAGCAAAATCAGCGGCTTTTTCTTTTGTTTTTTCTTTTTTCCAATATATTGTTTTTTTATATATAAGATTCCGCCAGCGTTCAAAAAACAACTGCGCCGCTGTTTTAAATTTATTTTTTTTTGCCTTTACCCTATGAATTGAACTTGAAGAATTTTTCCACAATTGTTTTTCATAAAAATCCGCATCAATTTCATACCGCGCATATTCGCTTTCTATATATGTTTTTATTTCCGGCCAATATGTGTACAAATCATGGTTAGCAAATACAGCGCACTCTTCCAGCAGCGCGGATTCTTCCGCAAACGGCGTTTGGACGGCATCTAATTCCGCGCCGGTTTTTTCAACAAATGCGATAATTTCCTCCAAAACAAGCATTTCAAGGCCATGAAGCGGCATTTCCACAAGCGGCGCGGCGGCGTTTCCTGTGCCGGTATTTCTGGAAAAAAGGATGGCATCCAGCGCATCTTGCCATTGTTCAAAAAAAACACCGCCGCCGTCATGTTCAAAAGACGGCCTGTGTTTTCCGGCAAGCGCTGCGTCAAGGTAATGTACAAGCGTTTCACGGACATTCCTGCATGCTATAGGTGAAAAATTGATAAACTGATAAAAATACTGCTGTGCGTTCATTGGTAAATAGGCACTTTTTCATCCGTAACAGCGCGGTAATAGGCGCACATTTCAAGAATTTCAAGTTTGATTTTTCCAATTTCATTTTTTGCATTTGTAATATGCGTTGTAATTATGCCGCTTTTTTCCCGCGCTATCCACAAATTATCATGCTCAGCATTTGCAAAATTTTTTATATAAGAGCGCACATCTGTTTCCAGTAATTGTACAAATTCTTCCTGTGCTTTTGTTTTTGCGTCCCATTGAGCCAGTTCCTGCCCGGTTGGCCTGCGGGTTATCCGGTATTGAGCGCCTTCAATATATGTTTCAAGCAGTACTGCAATGCCGTCCACTATTAACGAAAAAAAAGGCGCGTCAGCATTTGCTTTTTTTGCCGTTACAGTACATTTAGGCACCAAAAAAAATTCTATATCGTCTTCATTATGGGTAAAAGCGGAAAAACCATTCTTGTAGAGTTGGTGCCGCGCCCGGTTTAAGTAGCCGGTTTTTCCCGGCATCTGCTTATAGAGTGTAATGTTTTTCTCCCGCAAAGAAAGCCCATTGTAATCACTAGTGTGTATAAAACAGCGCTCTCCATTCGAGGCATCATAAAAAAAGCAGCAATTGTTTATCGTACGCAAAACTGTTTTGCGTTCATCAGATATGCGCGACAGCGCGGCGGCTGTTTCCTGTTTGAGCGCATACAATTCGCGCCGTATGTTTTGCAAATCATTTCTGGCTATCAGCCCGTCTTCCAGCATAGTTTGACGCACAAGCGCCTCTGTTTCGGCAATTTCTTCGCTGTTTCCCCACAGGCAGCGTTCCGCCAAAAAACATTCCGCAAGGCTGGGTTCTTTTTTGCCGTTCAAAAACGCGGCTGTTTTTATCAGCCGTGTAATTTTCCGCCAGCGCCTGTCGCTTATATAAAGCGGTTTTTTTGTACCGGCTGTTTCGTTGTTTCGTTTTGAGATATTTTCTTTTAAGCGTATTAAAAAATTAAATATATAGTTATTAAGCCTTATTGAGTTAGCGCATTTTTGCCAGTATTGAATTTCTGTTTTTGTAATTTTTTCCGGCAGATTTATTTCTTTTGAATCATCACGCGGGGCATCAATCATTTTTTTGAATATATCATTATTCTGTATATTCGCTACCGGTATACGGATAAGAAAACGGTCCCAGAGCGCGTCAAGGCCGGCATCTTTATCCGGCGCTTCGTTGGATGCGGAGACTAGTAATGTGAGCGGCAGTTTTTGATGTGTTGTACCATTTTTGAATATTTTTTCATTGATAGCTGTCAAAAGGCTGTTGGAAATGGCGCTGCCCGCTTTCCAGATTTCGTCCAAAAAAACAATATCAGCACATGGCAAAAAACCTTCGGTCAAGCGTTCATATTTGCCTTCGTCTTTTAATTTTTGTATTGAAAGCGGCCCAAAAATTTCATCAGGCGTACTAAATTGATTCAGCAAATATTCAAAAGAGGAGGCGTTTTCAAAAGCATATTTTAGACGGCGGCAGATGAGGCTTTTTGCGGTTCCGGGCGGCCCCAGCAAAAAAACGTTCTCTCCCGCAAGCCCTGCCAAAAGGCTCAAACGGAGCGCCTCATCTTTTTCGTAAAGCCCGGCGCTCAGTCTTTTCAGAATAAGCGCCAGTTTTTCTTTAGGCGAACTCATATTTGCGCCCAATGGAAAATCCTATGCCGACTTGCGCTGCAAAAGGTCGTCCGTATAAACTTCTGGAGATTCCATTTTTTCAACGGCATCGCGGGTAATAACAACACGCTTTTGACCGGGCATCGACGGCAATTCGAACATGATATCTATCATCATCCGCTCCATAATGGCGCGTAAGCCGCGCGCGCCGGTTTTTTGCTTTACCGCCGTGGCCGCTATCGCGTCTATGGCATCGCCGGTGAATTCAAGTTCAACATCATCGAATGCTAGAGATGCCTTGTACTGTTTAACAATGGCATTGCGCGGTTCTGTAATAATACGTTTAAGGTCTTCTAGTTTCAGTTCTTCCAGACAAACAGAAATAGGAAGCCGCCCAATAAATTCAGGAATCATCCCATAACGGATAAGGTCATCGGGATGAAGGCGGTCAAACAATTCTTTGGTGTTCAAAGCATGGGCACCGCCGGTATCGCTTTCAAAACCAAGCGGGCGCTGTACCACACGCCGTTCGATAAATTTATCAAGGCCAACGAAGGCACCGCCGCAGATGAAAAGAATATTTGTCGTATCAATGCGAATCAATTCCTGATTGGGGTGCTTGCGCCCGCCCTGCGGCGGCACGGAAGCGACTGTCCCTTCAATGATTTTGAGGAGTGCCTGCTGGACACCTTCGCCTGAAACATCACGAGTTATCGAAACATTTTCGCCTTTGCGTCCGATTTTGTCAATTTCGTCAATGTAAACGATACCCCGCTCGGCATTGGCAATATTGCCGCCGGCATTTTGGATGAGTTTAAGAAGTATATTTTCAACGTCCTCGCCGACATAACCTGCTTCGGTAAGCGTAGTTGCGTCAACAATAGCAAACGGCACTTTCAATTTTTTTGCGAGTGTCTTTGCCAAAAGAGTTTTGCCGGTTCCTGTTGGCCCTATCAACAACACATTGGACTTTTCAATTTCCACATCGTTACTTGTACTAGATGGCGCGGAAATGCGTTTGTAATGATTGTATACAGCCACAGAAAGCGCTCTTTTAGCATAATCCTGCCCAATTATGTACTGGTCGAGATAAGCTTTGATTTCCGCAGGGTTGGGAACATCATTGGAAAAGGCAAGGCTCAAATCCATATCGCCTTCGGCTAGGATTTTGGAGCATACCTCAATACATTCATCACAAATGTATAAATCACCGGGTCCTGCAATAAGTCGCCGGGTCATATCCTGGCTTTTGCCGCAGAATGAACAAATACGGTCGGCTTCTTTGCCGCTACGAAGTCTTGCCATCTTTTTCTTTTTCCTTTTCTCTTATTAAAATTTTATCAACTATGCCATAGGCAACAGCCTCGGAAGCGCTCATAAAAAAATCACGTTCCATATCGAGCGCGACTTGTTCATGTGTTTTACCGGTATGTTGGGCAAAGCAATCTATCATCATTTTTTTCAGGCGCAAAATTTCCCGGGCCTGAATACCGATATCCATTGCCTGCCCCTGTGTCCCGCCCCAGGGCTGATGAATCAGCACACGGGAAGAAGGCAGGGCAGTGCGTTTGCCGGCTGCTCCCGCCGCCAAAATGAGCGCCGCCATGCTTGCCGCCTGCCCTACGCAAATCGTATGTACATCGCTTCTGAGGTACTGCATTGTGTCGTATATCGCAAGGCCGGCTGTTACCGAACCACCCGGTGAATTGATATAGAGGTTAATATCTTTTTCGGAATCCTGGCCGTCTAAAAAAAGCAACTGCGCAACAACAAGGTCGGCAACAAGGTCATTGATTTCACCATCCAAAAAAACGATACGGTCTTTTAGAAGGCGCGAATAAATATCATAAAACCGTTCGCTGGCACCGGATTGCTCAATTACCTGTGGTATAATTGTACTCATTTCTATCCTATAAGTTAATCATTTTATCCGGCAATATCAAGGTAAGATACTTTTGCGCCGGGTTTGATAGTGTTTTTTTCCAAAAGGAAGTCATTTACCTTGGCAAGTTTAAGCGATTCGACAAGTTCTTCGCGTTTTGCCGGTTCTCTATAAAATTGTACGATTTCTTCCCGTTCCATACCCGCACGGCCCGCGATAGTATCAATTTCTTTTTCGATATCCGCGTCACTAACTTCAAATTTGAATTCCTCTGCCAAATGCCGCTGAATGCAGTAAATTTTGATATTCCGCTCAATTTCAGGCCGGGCGTTTTCAAGGGTAGGGTCGTTGTTCAAAAATTGCGTAGCAAATTCAGGGAAACGTTTAGACGCGCCAAAAACAGTGCTCAGCCGCGCATACATCTCTGCCTGTACCATCGAAGCGGGAATTTCCAGCGGATTTGCTTCAAGAATTTTGTCAAAAAGGGCTTGCCGGCGTTTCCGTTTTCGCGCATCTTCCAGCGTGTCCTCAAGCCGTTTTTTTACGCTGTTGACGAGGTCAGCAAGCGTATTGAATTTTTCATCCACATCTTGCGCAAATTCATCATCAAGCGCGGGAAGTTTTTTTTCTTTTACTGACTTTATCTTTATGCTGATGTTCACCGTTTTTCCGGCCAGTTCTTCGTCATGGAAGTCCGCAGGCATTGTTTTGGTAATAATTTTTGTTTCACCTTGTTTAATGCCGGTAATTTCCTCGTCAAATTTATAGTAATTAAGGCCATCGCCGACCGTAAAGGTAAAATCTTCGCGTTTCTTTGCGGGAATTTCTTTGCCATTCGTATCCAGTTCGCAATAATCGAGCGTTACCACATCGCCCTTCCGCGCCGGTGCGTTTTCTTCGCGTTCCAGAACAATGGCGTTACGCTCACGAATGGCCTCCAATTCACGGTCTATGTCCGCTTGGGTAACTTCGGCATCATCAACGGTTGCTTCAAAACCTTCGCATTTGAGATTTTCCAGTTTGGGATAAACATCGTAGGTAACAGCAAAACTGAAATCCGTATCAAGAGAAAGTTTAGGGCCGCCATCATCTCCCTGTACGACCTGCGGGTCGGAATAGGGGAGAGGCTTGTCATCTTTGGGAAAATCATCCGCATTTATGGCATCAAGTACTGTTTTACTGATAAGTTCGTTGAGTATCTGTTCCTGCAAGACACCCTTGAACTTTTGTTCAACCACATTTTTGGGCACTTTGCCCTTGCGAAAGCCTTTTATTTGGATTTCACGGATAATCTCGTTCAAGGATTGGTCGTAAAACATACGAACATCGTCCTTGGGTACGGTAAAACTCAATTTAGCCGCGGATTTTTCCAGCCGTGTTATTTCTTTGGTAACTGCCACTTTTGCCTCTTTAGACACAGGGAGGGTTGCAAATTTACTATGCGTTTCCTGTATGTTCCCTCAGCCTTTTCCATTTTTGGATTAGGTTAAGCGGGAAACGGGAGTCGGACCCGCGACATCCACCTTGGCAAGGTGGCGCTCTACCACTGAGCTATTCCCGCATTTGAAAAGCCTGCGTTGGACGCATCTTTCAAATTGTTACGGTTCAATCGTATAGCAAGAGCAAAAAAAATGTCAAGTAACCCTTTTTGGTGCCGGTAAAAAGCCGGTTTCTGGCCGCTGGTTCTGATTTCTGATGGCCGCTCGCCTCTGGCAGCACTCGCTTCATTTTTCTTGACTATTCTTTTTCCATGTGATATATTGGGGGTATGCGCTATGCAGTGGATGCTTTTTTTGCGGGAGCGCGGCCTGTTCCGGCCTGTGCTTATCCGGCGGCGGCCGTTTTCGGCTATGTCCCGGCGGTGAATGCGGCGTTTGTTGCCGCAGGCAGTCCCGCGCCGTCTG